>JASFQO010000008.1:0-14780 GCA_050115405.1 Bacillota bacterium | reverse complement strand
GCTCTAGCCTTAAATAATGTGATTGTTTATCCCAAACAAAATTTTTCCTTTAACACCTGGGTCGGGCCACGGATGTCCCAAGCCGGTTACAAAGAGGCGCCGGTAGTCTTCCGGGGAAAGTTAGTCCCGGGAATTGGCGGTGGAGTTTGTCAGGTTTCCTCAACGCTTTACAATGCGGTTTTGTTGGCTAATTTGGATATCATCAAACGTTTTAATCATTCCATACCCAGCGCCTATGTGCCGCTGGGCCGGGACGCTACGGTAGTTGACGGGGGTTTCGATTTGATTTTTAAGAATAATTTAGCGACGCCTATTTTGTTAACAGCGGAAGTTGCTCCTCCATATGTGTGGATAGCGGTGTTGGGAGCCAAAAAAGGTTGGGAGCGGGTGAACCTGGCCACTGAAATTGTAGCGAAATACCCTTATCAAAAGCGCGAGATCATTGATTCGCAGTTGGCTTGGGGTCAAGTGGATACCCAACCGGGCAAACCCGGCTACAAAGTGAATTTGTGGCGAACGGTGTTTTATCAGGATCAGACCAGTCGTAAGACACTGGTAAGCACCAGTGTGTATCCGGCTCAACCCGAAGAGATCAAAGTAGGGGGGAAGGAACGTTAGCGTGAAAAATCAGTTGACAGTTAAAACTAATTTTCATTTCGTTTTTGTGTCGTTGCGCGGCAGGGACGTTTAGAGAGAGTGCGTTTTGCAACAAGAGGTGATAATTTTCAAAAATATTTTTAGCAATTTTCAGGGATTTGATACCATATATTGATTGAAATAGCGCTCTGAATCTATATCTGGTAGACGGACATACGAATGTTGTTAATTATCGCCGTTTCAATCAAAAGGCTTGTCTTGACAACACTTTTTAGCTTAAGCTATAATAAATTATATAAGATAGCGGGATTCGGCATTACGTACTTACGTAACTACTGAATTACTATTAAGAGGAGGATATTTTGCAGTATGTCATTAGCGGTTGGCCAGATCATTGAAGGTAAAGTAACCGGTATTACTAATTTTGGGGCATTTGTGGAACTGTCTACCGGTCAAACGGGATTGGTCCATATTTCTGAGGTCGCCGAAGAATATGTGAAAGACATTAACCAATTTTTAAGGCAAGGAGATCTGGTCAAAGTAAAGGTTTTGGCTCTTGACAAAGGCAAGATCGGTCTTTCGATCAGGCAGACCCAGCCTCGTCCGGAACGTAACCGGCATAATAACATGTCATTTGAAGACAAGTTGGCGAAATTTATTAAAGATTCCGACGAACGCCAATCCGACTTACGCAAGAGTACCGATTCTAAACGCGGTGGTCGCGGCGGCGGCAGGGCTCCCAGCATGTAAATGACTTACGTCCGGCAAAAGCCGGTTTTTTTATTTGAATGAACAATTAGGGTGAAAATTACCGTTAGGTAATTTACACTCACAGTCTTGCGCCTGCAAAGCAAGGCATGGACGTTAGGGTGAAAATACGTTAGTAGTTACACTCATAGTTTGTGTCTGCGAAGCAAGGCATGAACGTTAAGGAGTCAGTTGACATGAGTCATTTTTTTGCTTATTTGGCCCGGATGAAATATATCGAGCGGTGGGGTTTGATGCGGAACACCATTCGGGAAAACATTCAGGAACACAGTTTGCAGGTGGCCATGATCGCCCATGGTTTGGCGTTGCTTAAAAATCAATATTGCGGCGGGGCGGTTAACCCGGAACGGGTAGCGGTGCTCGCCATGTTTCATGAAGTGAGCGAAGTGATCACCGGTGATCTGGCTACGCCAATCAAATATTTCAATCCGGAGATTAAAAAAGCCTACAAGGAGATTGAAGGGATCGCCGGAGAACGCCTTTTTTCCATGTTGCCCGGCCAATTGCAAGCCAGTTATCGGAAATTGCTCTTTCCGGAAGAAGATCCTGACCAAAAGCAACATTTGGAGTTGGTGAAGGCGGCCGATAAATTGGCTGCCTATTTTAAGTGTTTGGAAGAGTTGCAAACTGGTAATCAGGAGTTTTCCCAGGCCGCGAAGACTCTTAAAGCTCAAATTGACCACCTGGGTTTACGAGAGGTCGAACTTTTTTTAGAGCAGTTTGCGCCCAGTTTCTCGCTGACTTTGGATGAATTGCATTAAAGCCGATTTGTTAAAAAAACTAGTCCAACATTGGGCCGGTCTTTTAGGGTGAAAATTCGTAAGAAGTTACACTCACAGTCTTGTGCTTGCGAACGCAGCGCAAGCATGAAGTTAGATCACAATTCCCTGGGGCGGGCCAGTTTGGTCAGGATTTTACGGAGCGTGTATTGAGTCGGTAAAATCACAAAGTAAATCCGGATTTGCAAGACCGGAATCAAATATTCGATTTGCACCATCAGACTGTCAACCGTATAAATTTTGGTAGTGTAAAAGAGCGAACGTTCCAGATCGTTAACTTTGGCGGGTGGAGATGTCCACCAATTAATCATGGTCTTTTCGGTCAACGCGTGCCAAAAGGAATTGGAAATAATATTGACCAGTTCGGACAAGACGGAGATTTCGATCCGGTTAAAATTTTTGGGGCGAAAAAAACGGCGCCTGCGCCCCATCATTTTGTAGATGATCGTCCAGGCGTCTTCAGGGTCGAAAAAAGTGAAAATTTCTCCGGTGATGTCGCCGGAAAAACGGATATGGAAACCGAGGTTGTCGGAGTAGAAAAGATTAATACGGTCGATCAAAATCGGCAAGGACAAAAACGAAAGACAGTTCAGTTTAATCTCCGTATCGATGCCCAAAAATTGACGTAATGAACTAATGGAACTACTGGCGCCAATTTGAGCCGTTTCATACAACTTTTCGATTTCTTCAGGCGGGAGATAAATATGCTCATGGATCGTTGAACCGATATGTTCAATAGCTACATTCGCCATAAGAAATCCTCCTTTTACAAAAATTATAAATATCACCATAATAACCAATATTTAGTTTAAGAATTCGCGGCGGATGTTTCAAACTCCTTTGTTAAGAAAAAATATATTTTTTACTTATAGATATGTTTCCAAATTTCGGCTGAATATATGCAAGAAAGCGGAAGGACGGTTATAAGACGTAAGGAGACAAAAAAATGGTGTCTATTCAGATGGGTATAAAATTTAGGAAATAGAATTCAGGAGTCAGAAAAAAGGGGTTTTCCCGGACGACAAGCGGAGTAACCGAGTGACGCCGCAATGTGAGGCTTTTCACGGCGCGTCAGCCAATCCGGCAAGTCTCCCCACTGCCTTTTTCAGCGTATGCGGGAGGCTTTATTGTACCTACCTGAATAGACACTAAAAATGTACATCGCAAAAAGCTCGAAAGGATTTTACTTTACAAATTGGATGATCTGAGGTATATTTAAAAATAGTTAAAATAAATTTGGCTAAGGGGTGCCGCAAGGCTGAGAGAGATTGATCTCAACCCTCATTTACCTGATGTGGATAATGCCACCGTAGGGAGTAGCGCGATTTTGATAAGCTTGCCCGGGGCGTTAGCCAGCCGGGCAAGCTTTTTTTACGACTAACGACAATTTCATATTGCGCTGGGGGAGCCGTAAGGCTGAGAGAGAGCAAATCTCGACCCTTTGAACCTGATGTGGACAATTCCGCCGGAGGGAAGCTAAAGAAAAAAACTTGCTTTTCCCCGAAACCGTGGGAGGGGCAAGTTTTTTTCGTTACTCGTCGTTTGCGGTTCGTCGCTCGGAGAGACCAACCAAATTTTCGTTACTTGTCGTTCGTCGCTCGAAATTGACCAAAGTCACGAGCGATAAGCCCCGAATGGGTTTTAGGCAACTTGACAAAACAATCAACCCGAGTGACGAGCGACGAACGGCGAGCCCCGAGAAAGGAGGTGACCGGATGCGACTCACGATTAACGGCAAGTCGGAAGAGATTGACCAAGTTGCCGATTTGCAACAATTGGTAAGACTGAAAAACTTACCTGAAGCGCAGGTGGTGCTGGAGTTGAACGGGGTTTTGATTCCGCGGGCGGACTGGGGCCAAACTGCGATTCAGGCGGATGCTACGATTGAAATATTACGTTTTGTTGGAGGCGGTTGATGATGAATACTGAAAAAAAGCAGGATAGTTTGCGAATTGGCGGGGTGGAATTGGAGAGCCGGCTGTTGGTGGGGACCGGCAAATTTGCGTCCTATGATCTGATCCCGGAAGTGGTCAAGGTTTCCGGGACCCAGGTAGTGACCGTGGCGTTGCGCCGGGTCGACTGGAAGACTCCGGGCGAAAATATGTTGGAATATCTGCCGCGGGAGGTGATCGTGATGCCGAATACCTCCGGGGCCCGTAATGCGGCGGAGGCGGTGCGTATTGCCAGGATTGCCCGGGAAGCGGGTTGTGGCAACTGGGTCAAGATTGAAGTGATTGCCGACCAGCGATACTTACTGCCGGACAATTTTGAAACTCTGAAAGCAACGGAGATTTTAGCCAAGGAAGGGTTTGTGGTTCTACCATATATGAGCCCGGATTTAGCCGCCGCCAAACGGTTGGCCGCGGCCGGGGCGGCGGCGGTGATGCCGTTGGGGGCGCCTATTGGTTCCAACCGGGGGGTGCAAACCAGGGAATTGGTGCGGATTATGGTCGAAGAAATCGACCTGCCGGTAATTGTGGACGCCGGGATTGGCAAACCGTCGGAAGCAGCGGAAGCGATGGAGCTGGGGGCTGCGGCCGTTCTGGTCAATACCGCCATCGCCACTGCGGACCATCCGGTGAAAATGGCGGCTGCCTTCGGACTGGCGGTGCGGGCCGGGCGCTTAGGATTTTTAGCCGGCCCGGGCGCAACCCAAACGGTCGCCAGCGCCTCGTCGCCGTTGACCGGGTTTTTGACGGCTGAGGCAGGAGCCTAGGGGGAAAAATGACTTTTTATGATTATTATCAACAGATGAAAAATTACGATTTAACGCGCCCGGTAACGGAAGCCCGGGTTAGAGCGGCAATTCATAAGGAGCGGTTGCAATTGGCGGACTTTTGGGCCTTATTGTCCCCCCAGGCTGTCCCGTTACTGGAAGAGATGGCGCAGGCCGCGCAGCGGGTTACCGGGCAACATTTCGGCAAGACCATTACATTGTTTACCCCGTTATATTTAAGCAATTATTGTGTCAATTCCTGTGTCTATTGCGGGTTTAAGACGGCAAACCGGATTACGCGGCGTAAGTTGAGCCTGGCGGAGGTCGGAACGGAAGCCCAAGCGATTGCCGCCACAGGTTTGAAACATTTGTTGATCCTGACCGGCGAGTCGCGGCAACACACTCCGGTATCCTATCTCCAAGATTGTCTGAGGATTTTAACCCGGTATTTTCCGTCGGTTTCCATTGAAGTTTATCCTTTGACGACCGAAGAGTATCGTGAGTTGGCGCAGGTCGGGGCGGATGGGATTACCATCTTTCAGGAAGTTTATGATGAGGTCTGGTATGCCCGGTTGCATCCCGCCGGGCCGAAACGGGATTACCGGTTCCGGATGGAAACTCCCGACCGGGCCGGGGCGGCCGGGTTGCGGACAATCGGGATCGGCGCGTTGCTGGGGTTGAAGGATTGGCGTAGGGAGTCGTTCGCTACGGGGACGCATGCCCGCTATCTGCAACAATATTATCCGGAGGCCGAGGTCAGCGTCTCTTTGCCGCGGATGCGGCCGGAAGTCGGCGGGTTTGAACCGCCGGACCCGGTGTCCGACCGGGATTTGGTCCAACTGGTATTGGCGTTTCGCCTCTTTTTGCCCCGGGTCGGGCTTACCATTTCCACCCGGGAAAGTCCCCATCTAAGGGATCGCTTAGTCAAGCTGGGTGTCACCAGGATGTCGGCGGGGGTCTCCACAGCGGTCGGCGGCCATGCTCAGGAAGCGGAGGGGACCAGTCAGTTTGAGATTGCCGATCCCCGATCGGTGGCCCAAATGCAAGCCGCGATCAGCGGTCAGGGATATAAAGCGGTCTTGCAGGACTGGCAATTGTTGGAGGTCTGCCTATGAATGATTTTGAAGCGGTTTTGGGCGGGCAGTTGGGCGCAACCCGCCTGCAGCGACTGCAACAGGTCAAAGTGGGGATTGCCGGAGCCGGGGGGTTGGGGTCCAATTGCGCCGTCTGTCTGGTGCGGAGCGGTTTTCGTCAATTGGTGCTGGCTGATCATGATGTAGTGGAAGTTTCCAACTTAAATCGGCAGTTCTACTTTGGGGACCAAATCGGGCTGGCGAAGGTGGAAGCGTTACGCGCCAATTTATTGCGGATTAACCCGGACTTGGACCTTACGGTCAAAATGACCAAAATTACTCCGGCCAACCTGGACGAATGTTTTGGTGACTGTCAAGCGGTGGTGGAGGCGCTCGATCAGGCGGAGACCAAACGGCTTCTGCTGGAACATTTTTGGCAGGCCGGGAAATTGATCGTGGCGGCTTCTGGGATTGCCGGGTGGGATGACGCCGACCAATTGGCGACCCGGCAAATCAAGCCCCATCTGTATCTGGTGGGCGACCAGAAGACTGCCGTTGGGGAGGATCAGCCGCCCTTGGCGCCCCGGGTGACTGTCGCCGCCGCGAAAGAAGCGAATGTCATTTTGAAATGGGTTTTAGAGGGATGCCGTTTTGCAACCATTAAAGCTTCCGGGGTTGTATGGGACGGCGAAGGTGGTGGAACCGGCCCGGGTTCAAGCCTACACCTGGAAAAAGCGGTGGAAAGCATACTGGTCGGGGCCCGCAAACGTCGGTGGCTGGAGACTGACTTATATGGAATTACGGCGGTCGAATATTCCCGGGGACGGAGTAATGTGGCGGTGGTCCGCGAGATGTTGGCCGCGGGAATCAAGTTGATCCAATATCGTGAAAAAGAGCGCAAATTGGGGGAGCAGTACCGGGAATGTCTGGAGATCCGGCAGTTGACGCGCGATTACGACGCCGGCTTCATTGTGAATGACCATCTTGATTTGGCGTTGGCAGTGGACGCCGACGGAGTGCATCTCGGGCAGGATGACTTACCGGTGGAGCAGGCGCGGCGGCTGGCCGGCGCGCAAATGTTGATTGGGCTCTCGACACATTCGCCCGAACAGGCGCAGGCCGCGGTGCAGGCGGGAGCGGACTATATCGGAGTAGGCCCCATTTTTAAGACTGCTACCAAAAAGGATGTTTGCGATCCGGTGGGGCTGGGTTATTTGGATTATGTAGCAGCCCATCATGCGATTGGGCAGGTGGCGATCGGCGGGATCAAAGAGACCAATGTGGCGGAGGTAGTCCGCCATGGCGCCCGCTGCATCGCCATGGTTACCGAGATTGTCGGCGCACCCGATATCGGGGCGAAGGTCCGGGCGATCCGGGTGGAGATCACAAAAGCAAAGGAGCACATGAAATGAAGCAAATGACACAAATGGCGGCGGCCCGTCAAGGACGCGTGACACCGGAGATGGAGACTGTCGCGGCGAAGGAAGGGTTGGCCCCGGAAGAACTGCGCCAACGAGTCGCCGTGGGCTCGGTAGTGATCCCGGCTAACCATCACCATGCCGCTCTCAGTCCGGAAGGAGTGGGCCGGGGTTTGCGGACAAAAATCAATGTCAATTTGGGAGTGTCGCGCGATTGTTGCGATTTTCAATATGAATTGGAGAAAGTCCGGAAAGCGATTGCCCTCAAAGCGGAGGCGATTATGGACCTCAGCTCCTATGGTAAGACCCATGAGTTTCGCAGTCGGCTACTGGCGGAATGCCCGGCGATGGTGGGGACGGTGCCGGTTTATGACGCCGTTGGTTTTTACGAACGGGACCTGCAAGAGATCAGCGCGGCTGAGTTTCTCCAGGTAATCGAGGTCCACGCGCGGGACGGAGTCGACTTTATGACCATTCATGCCGGGTTGACCCGGGCGATGGTGGCCGCTTTAAAAGAAAATCACCGGGTGACGAATATAGTGTCACGGGGCGGCTCGCTGCTGGCCGCCTGGATGGAACTGACCGGGAATGAAAATCCGTTTTACGAACACTTCGACCAAGTGCTGGCGATCTGCGCCGCTCACGATGTCACCTTAAGTCTGGGAGACGCCTGCCGGCCGGGCAGCGTCGCCGACGCCACCGATCAACTGCAGATTCAGGAGTTGCTGAATTTGGGCGCGTTGACCCGGCGGGCCTGGGCGCAGGATGTCCAGGTAATGATCGAAGGTCCCGGCCACATGAGCTTAAATGAAATTGCCGCCAATATGATGTTGGAGAAGAAACTCTGCCATGGCGCGCCGTTTTATGTTCTGGGACCGATCGTGACCGATGTGGCGCCGGGTTATGACCATATTACCAGCGCCATTGGTGGCGCGGCCGCCGCGATGGCCGGGGCGGATTTCCTCTGCTACGTCACACCTGCGGAGCACCTGCGGTTGCCGGATTTGGACGACCTAGTCGAAGGGGTGGTGGCGGCGAAGATTGCCGCTCATGCCGGCGATCTCGCCAAAGGTTTGCCTGGAGCGGCCCAATGGGATTTGGAAATGAGTCGGGCGCGGACGGCTTTGGACTGGGAGCGCATGTTTGAACTGGCGTTGGAATCGGAAAAACCCCGGCGCTATCGCCAGGGTTCCCAACCACACGACCCCGACAGTTGTACGATGTGCGGCAAAATGTGCGCGGTGCGCAACATGAACCGGGTGCTGGCCGGGGAGCAGGTGAGTGTGACCAAATAGGGTTGGGAGGAGAATCATATCCAAGATTGGGAGCAAGGGGTTTGCGAATTTAGGCCGTCCGCAGGGATGGCCGATTTTTTTAATATTGTTTTTTGAATTACTTATAGGGCTGTTTTATACGTTTTTGCAGCATATTTAAGAATAAATGCGAAAAAGTAATTTTGAAAGTTTTTTATTTTATGAATGCATTTACATAATAAATACTCAAGTTTTATTAAAAAATGACGATATAACAATTATAATAAATTTAGTTAATAAATTTAAGCAGAAAGAGCTTTCACCCGAATGGGCGGCGTTAGAGAGGAACGTCGCTGCAGTTGGTAAAAATAAGAAATCGAAGGAGAGATGGAGATGGGCAGCAAGAATCGTTCGAAACTTACGGGTGGCGAGTTGCAACAGAGGGAAAAAAAGTTACCGTGGTGGCGAATATTTAGTAAAATTGCCCGGGCGCGTTGGGTGAAATGGTTGTTTGGCGTTGAATGGTTTCGCAATTTAAAGATTGGCGTCAAATTGACCCTGGGTTTTGCGGTTGTCGCCATTATCGCGGGAGTAATTGGGATGGTTGGCGCCTATAATATTGACCGGATCAGCCGCGCCGTACATGAACTTTATCAGACGGATGTCGCGGTGTTGGGGCCGTTGCATAAAGTATCCTACCAATTGCTGAAGCTCCGTCTGAACACTGTGCTACATGTGCTTGAACCCAAAGATAAGTTTCGTTACGAGCATCAGGTTAAGACCATGCAACAAAGTATCGATAATGATTTGACCAATTTAAAAAAAGCTAACAGTACGGTGGTTGATCAATTAAATAGCTTAGAGAATGCTTTTGCCGCCTATTGGAAGGAAGAAGCCGGCGTGTTGCAACTTTCCAATGAAAACAAAAGCGAGGAAGCCATCGCTCAAATGAACCAAAAGTTAAACTCCCTGGCGTCGATGATCGACTCGATCATTGACAGTCTTTTCACTACCAGCGATTCCAACGCCAAAACTGTCACCGAAGCCAATTATACTCAAGCGCGGCAGACGATCTGGCTGATGTTAATCATAGCGGGGATTGGGATCATAGTGGCGTTTGGTTTGGGGATTGTGATTTCCCGTATAATCAGTAAACCGATGAAACAACTGACCGCCGCCGCGGAACAACTGGCGACTGGCGACGTTAATGTTAACATCGCCGCGGTTACCGCAAAAGATGAAACAGCCATTCTTACCAATGCTTTTGTGAATATGGTCGCTTCCATCCGGGAACAAGCCGAAGTCGTCGCCCGGGTCGCCGCCGGGGATCTGAAGGCGGCCGTAAATGTCCGGTCCGAACAGGACTTGTTAGCCAAGAGCCTGCTCGTTGAGATTGCGACTTTGCAAAAGTTAATCGCCGAGACCGGCAAACTGACTGCCGCCGCCAGCCGGGGAGAGCTTGATGTCAGAGGGGACGCCGCGCAGTTTGAGGGAGAATATCGCAATTTAATCACCGGTTTTAACGAGACCCTCGACGCCTTTACCGTACCGTTAGCCGAAGCCGGAACAGTACTCGGCAAGATGGCGGTTAATGATTTCACCGTGGCGATGGTCGGCGACTATCAAGGGGTGTTAAAGAAGTTCGCCGATCAAATAAATCTGGTCCAGCAGCAGTTGTTAAGCTTGCAAGACCTGTTTATCCTGGTCGCCCGAGGGGATATCAGTCAATTGGAGGGATACCGGGAGCATGGCAAACAGTCGGAAAACGATCAGTTGATTCCGGCGGCGATCACCATGATGGAAGCGTTGCAAAACCTGATTGGGGAGACCGAAGTCGTGGCGGAAGCGGCCGCCCGGGGCGAGTTGGCGGTCAGGGGGGACACCGGTAAACTGAACGGGAAATATCAAGAGATTGTCATCAGTATCAATGACGTTTTAGACCGGATGGCGCAGCCATTGAACGAGGCCTTGACGGTTTTGGAGGCGATGGCGCAAGGCAATTTGGACCGCACTATGGACGGAAGTTATCAGGGCGCTTACGCCCGACTTCAAGAGGCAATTAACGCGACGGTGCAGTCTTTTAACCGCACTTTGGGCGAGATCAACGGCGCCGCCGATCAGGTGGCTTCCGCTTCCCGGGAGTTGTCGCAAGGCAGTGAGGCCGTTTCGCAAGGCGCTACCGCCCAGGCGGCGACGATTGAAGAATTGTCGGCCTCAGTATCGGCCATCGCCGACAAGATTAAACAAAACGCCGCCCAGGCCAATCAAACTTCCCAATTGTCCGAAACTACCAAACAAAGCGCCGCCTCAGGCAATGACCGGATGAAGGCGTTGCATACGGCGATGCAACAGATTGATGAAGCGGCGCGCGGCATCTCCAAAATTATCAAGGTAATCGAGGAAATCGCCTTCCAGACCAACATTTTGGCGCTTAACGCGGCGATCGAGGCGGCCCGGGCCGGGCAGGCCGGAAAAGGCTTCGCGGTTGTGGCCGAAGAAGTCCGCAATCTGGCCGGCCGGAGCGCGGCGGCGGCGAAGGAGACCGCCGAGTTGATCGAAAGTTCAATCAAGAAAACGGCCGATGGGACGCAGATTGCCAATCAGACCGCGGCGGCGCTGGACCAAATGGTAGCTGATGTCACGAAAGCCGTCGATTTGATGGCAGGGATTGCCGCCGCTTCCAATGAACAGGCGGCCGGCATTATTCAAATCAATCAGGGAATTAACCAAGTGGCGACAGTGACGCAAAACACGACCGCGACTTCCGAGGAGAGCGCTTCCGCCAGTGAGGAGTTATTGGGGGAGGCGGAGAATCTCCGGCAACTCGTCGGTAAATTCCGGTTAAAAGAGAGTAAAACGGTAGAGCCGGCCCGGGAAGCGGCGCCGCCGCATCAGCCGGAAATGCTGCCGCTGGGGGACAAGATGGGTCGTGCCGGTAATGATTTCGGCAAGTATTAAGGTGATACAGTCGTTGACAGATGGATTAAAAAGAAACGATGCTTATGGTTAATGATTTATTGTTGAAAAAAACTCCAGTAGGAGTTTTTTTCAAATTATGACAATAAAAAGGTGATGATGCAAAAATATTCGTCATGTTCAGCATAGCAAGGGATTTTCACCCTTGAATTTACTAGAGTAGTTTTAAAGCATACCGCTTTTATCCATTTTTGCCGATTTTGCAGGGATCGACTTGTATGGAAACATGGCGCGCCACTAAGCTTGCTTGGCGTACGGAAGATGCGCTTTTCACCTCTTCATGAGTGGGTATATCGGAATTCATTTTGACAAATCCTCACGGGTGGGCATAATTCAAAAGCTCATCTTGATTATTTTAAAATCATCTTTAGCCGGTTTCCCGGTACCCGAGAGTCGGCGCTATCACCCAGTAAAGCGATTTTCCTAAATAATTTAGGAATCGATATACCAGACGCGCCGATGGATTTTGCCGGATTGGATGAGCTTTCAGTCCTGGCATTCGCGTCGTCAAAAGTCGTGCAGTGCTAGGAACGACCGAGGGAGGAGCGCAGATAATACTTGCTGTATATCGAGCACCGCAGCGACCGAGTGACGCAGCAATGTGCGGCTTTTCACGGCGCATCAGCCAATCCGGCAAGTCTCACCACCTTTTTCAGCGCAGGCGGGTGACCTCGTTATACTACCTGAATAGTCACCGTCAATTATAACAGCAGTTTGAATTTTTCCAACTAATCCTTGCTTATCGGGCAATAATTTATTAAAATGGAATCAGTTTATGAGTAGAGGAGAGGTTGTCAGTGCTTTCGGCCAATCAAATCCGCCGGCAATTTTTGGACTTTTTTAAGGAGAAGGGGCATACGATCGTTCCCAGCGCTTCGTTGCTTCCCCATAATGATCCGACCTTGATCTTCACCAATGCCGGGATGAACCAGTTCAAGGACGTCTTTTTAAACACAGGGAGTCGCAGTTACGTCCGGGCGGCGGACGCGCAGAAATGCATCCGGGTCAGCGGCAAGCATAACGACCTGGAAGAAGTGGGGCGGGATACTTACCACCATACTTTCTTTGAGATGCTGGGCAACTGGTCGTTTGGGGATTACTATAAAAAAGAGGCGATTACCTGGGCTTGGGAACTGTTGACCGCATGCTGGGGGTTGCCGAAGGACAAACTGTACGCCACCGTTTACCGGACCGACGCTGAAGCGGAAGCGCTGTGGAAGAGTTGCACCGATATTAATCCCGACCATGTCCTGCGCTTCGCCGAGAAGGACAATTTCTGGGAGATGGGCGATACCGGTCCCTGTGGCCCCTGTTCGGAAATTCATATTGACCTGGGGCCGGAGCGTTGCGATAAAAGCCATCTTCCCGGTCATGTCTGCGGCGTCAACGTCGGCTGCGCCCGCTTTATCGAGCTGTGGAACCTGGTCTTTATCCAGTACAACCGGAAAGCGGACGGCAGTCTGGAGGAGCTTCCCAGTAAACACGTTGACACCGGGATGGGTTTTGAACGGATTGTCTCCGTGTTGCAAGGCGAGCGTTCCAATTATGATATTGATATTTTCAAGCAGATCATCGCCGGGATTGAGCAGGTAACCGGGCAAAGTTACGCCGGGGCCGAAAATCAGGTGGCGATGCGGGTCATTGCCGACCATGTCCGGGCCTTGACTTTTGCGATTGCCGACGGCGCGTTGCCTTCCAATGAGGGCCGGGGTTATGTGCTGCGGCGCATTTTGCGGCGAGCGGCGCGGTTCGGCCGGACTTTGGGCGTCGCCGAACCGTTTATTTACCGGATTGTCCCGGCGATGGTCGCAACAATGGGAAACGCTTATCCGGAAATCCGGGAGAAACAGCAGCACTGTGAACTGGTGATTAAGTCCGAAGAGGAAGGCTTTAACCGGACTTTGGACAAGGGGATCGAATTATTTGAGAGTATTGCGGAAGAGTTGCGCGGGGCCGGCCAAACCGAGATCGCCGGCGGCGACGCCTTTAAACTATACGATACTTACGGTTTTCCCCTGGACTTGACCCAATTGATGGCGGAGGAACGGGGCCTCTCCGTTGATCTGGCCGGATTCGATCGCGAAATGGCCGGACAGCGCAGTAAGGCCCGGCAAAGCGGTAAATTTGTGATGATTGACGACCGGACCAAATGGGAAACCCTCCAAGATACCGGCAATCTCCAGTTTGTCGGTTATGAAACCCTGATTTGTCAATCCGGGTTGTGCCAATTGGGTGAAGACCAAGATTATTGGCGCTTGGTATTTGAAAAAACCCCGTTTTATGGGGAATCGGGCGGCCAGGTCGGTGATACCGGAAAGATCCGGGCGGGGCAAGCTGAGTTTACAGTGGTGGATACGGTAAAAATGAACGACCGGATTGTCCATTTGGTGAAAAAAACCGGGGAATTTCCCAAAAACGCCCCTCGGTTTGAGTTGACCGTCGAGGCGCGGCGGCGAATGGCGACGGCCTGCAACCATACGGCGACTCATCTTTTGCAGGCGGCGTTACGCAAAGTGTTGGGGAGTCATCTGCACCAGTCCGGTTCGTCCGTTACCCCGGAGCGGTTGCGTTTCGACTTTACCCATTTTGAAAAGGTGACGGAAGCGCAGTTGACCCAGGTTGAAGCTTTGGTCAACGAAGCGATTGCCCAAGCCATTACGGTCCGCGCCGAGCAAAAAAACTATCGGGAGGCGGTGGCGGATGGCGCGATGGCCTTGTTTGACGAGAAGTACGGCGATATCGTCCGGGTGGTCCGGGTCCCTGGGGTCAGTACCGAACTCTGCGGCGGGACGCATGTGGCCAATACCGCGCAGATCCGCATATTCCGGATTGTGGCGGAAAGCAGCGTCGCTACGGGAGTCCGGCGTATTGAAGCGGTCACCGGCGCGGCGGCCCTGGCTTTATGCAACCGGGAACGGCGGATTTTAGCCGAAGTCTGTCAGGCCGTCAAGACCGATGCCGCGCAAGTGGTCGCCAAAATCAATCACTTGGTCGCCGAGGAACTGCGGCTCAATAAAGAATTGAATCAAATCGGCCAAGCGGAAGCCGCCAACCGGGTGAGACGGCTGTTTGAACAGATTAAAGAGATCAATAACTCCAAATATATTGTGGCCCGGGTCGACGGCTGGAATATGGAGCTGTTACGGGAGGCAGTCGATCGGTTGCGGGAGCGGATGGGCAGCGGAGTCGCTTTATTAGGA
>JASFQO010000007.1:0-15214 GCA_050115405.1 Bacillota bacterium | reverse complement strand
CAATCAAAAAGCGCCGCCAGTTGCGCCGGGGACGCAAGTCACCCAAACGACCCAACAGACAAGACCCCAAAATTACGCCGGATATGAACAAAATGGCGATTATTTGGTGAAAGACGAAGAATATGCCCTGGCCCTGGATGAATATATCAAAGCCAGCGCTTGTGAAGATTTGAAGACCGTCGAGGCGCGCCAGACAGTTCAAAGTAAAATCGAGATTACCCAAATGATTCTGGACGGGGACCAAATGGCGGCAACGGGAAATTTTGCCGGCGCCTTGGCCAAATATCAGGCGGCTAAAAAAGCTACTAACGCAGTAGTCACTTATAACCAGGCCGGTTTGGAAAAAAAAACCGCCACCATCCAGGTGAAATTGACTGTCAATGAGTTGATTGCCAAAGGCGACCGCGCTGCCAGCCAACAGAACTATAAAGAAGCGTTATCCCAATATTCCAGCGCCAAAACATTGGCCAAAAATGTGCTTTACGATATTTCCAAATATGGGCTGGACGCCAAAATCACCCAGTTGAAACGTAGCTTGACGGAGGAGGGAATGCTAGCCGAGGGTTTGAATCCCGAAGACTCCAATAGTGCGGAGGAGCAACAAGCGGAGAAACCGTCGTCCGAAACCGCTCAAAAAGAGCGGGGCGGGACCTCCCGAAACAGTCTGATTGTTTTTAGATATAACACCAAGGTTGGGCCGCCACCCGGGTTTTTCGATGGTAACAAAGAGGCGTTGATGGCTGCTTATTGCAAAATTACCGATAAAGCGTTAGTCCTCGATACCACGGCGAATCCGTCGGCCAGCCCATGTTACCGGCTCTCCTTCCCGTCAGGCAGACCAACCGGGTTTACCTTTACTGTGGTGACGCGGGTCAAGGTCGGATCCCAATATGGACTGGATTTTGATTTTCGAGGGGCCGGGTTCCGGGAGCGGGTTTGTTTGTTAGCCGACGGGATCAGGTTGGAGTGCGCGGGACGGCAAAGCGCCCCGCTGCGGGCCATAGAATGGCATACTTATTGTATGAACTTTGAGGTGACCCCTGGCGTCAGTTTGTTGGTTCGGGTCTATGTTGACGGAGAAGTAGAACCGGCGATCTGGGGAGTGTCGACGGTAACTGACAACGATAATTGCTTTCGGTTTGGCGACCTGTCCGGTTACAACGGTTATCTCGGGACCTTGGAGTGGCTTGCCTGGAGTTTTGACGATGCTTACACTCCGGAACAGATTAGTCTGCCCCGGGGGTTTGGTTGGAAATAGTTGATATAGTATATCGATTCCTAATTTTAGGAATCGATATACCAGTAAAGCAATTTCTAATAATAGGAATTGAAATACCAGTAAAGCAATTTCTAATAATAGGAATTGAAATACCAGTAAAGCGAATTCTAAATTGAAATTAGGAATTGATACATAAGGAAGTCCCAATTAGCGCATGTCGGAAATAGAAGGGCATGCTTTTTTTATGGCGAATAAATGATTTAGGGTGAAAATTGCCGTCAGGCAATTTTCACTCGCAGTTTTCCGGAGACTTGGCGCCGGAAGCCGGAGGCTGGATAAATTTGATAATTTTTAATAGGGCTGTTGACTTTCAGCTTCCAGCTTCCGGCTTTCAGTGAGGAGGAATGATTAAAATGCGTGTCTATGACCTAATCTGGAAGAAACGGGAAGGCGGGGAACTCTCCCGGGAAGAGATTGACTTTTTAATCGACGGTTTTGTCCAAGGGACCATTCCCGATTATCAGATGAGCGCGTGGTGCATGGCGGTATATTTTCAAGGTATGACCTTTACGGAAGCAACCGCTTTGACGTTGGCGATGGCCCGTTCCGGCGCCCAGGTGGACTTGGGAGTGATACCCGGCGTCAAAGTCGACAAACATAGTACCGGCGGTGTGGGTGATGAAACTTCTTTAGTCTTGTTGCCGTTGGTGGCTGCAGCCGGGCTGCCAATCGCGAAGCTGTCGGGCCGCGGCTTGGGGCATACCGGCGGGACACTGGATAAGTTAGAGTCAATTCCCGGTTTTCGGACTGATTTAACCCGGACGGAGTTTTTGCGGCAGGTAGCCGAAATTGGGATTGTGTTGGCCGGACAGACCGGCGATCTGGTACCGGCGGACAAGAAGCTGTATGCCTTGCGGGATTTGACGGCTACCGTCGAGAGTATTCCCTTGATCGCCAGCAGCATCGTAGCGAAGAAATTGGCCTCCGGCGCGGATGCGGTGGTCTTGGATGTCAAATACGGCGACGGCGCTTTTATGCGGGACTATGAGGCGGCCTTGGAGTTGGCCCGGACCATGGTCGCGATCGGCAAACGTGCCGGACGACGCTTTAGCGCGGTATTAAGCGATATGAACCAGCCCCTGGGCCGGGCGATTGGTAACAGTCTCGAAGTGCGGGAAGCGATCCGGACTTTACAGGGAGCCGGGCCGGCCGATTTGGTCGAACTGTGCTTGACATTGGGCGGATTACTGTTATGTCTGGGAGGCAAGGCCGCTTCTCTGGAAGCGGGTCGACGGATCTTGCGGCGCCTTTTGGAGGATGGCGGCGCTTTGGCTAAATTTGCGGAATTTATTACGGCGCAGGGCGGTCGGGCGGCCGTGATTGACGATGAACGGTTATTGCCGACGGCGCCGGTGGTATTGCCGGTTTATGCCGCTACGGCAGGGTGGGTTGCGACCATTTCCTGTCGCAAATTGGGTTTGGTGGCGATGGAGTTGGGCGCGGGCCGGGAACGACTGGGAGATGCGATTGATCCGGCAGTCGGGATTGAACTCCATGCTAAAATCGGGGATTTGGTACAACCCGGCGCGTTAATTGCCGAAATTCATGCTGCCGGTCGGGCGACGGCCGAGCCCGCTGCGGCCGAGGTTCGGGAGTGTTTTCACTTGAGTGCGCAACCGGTTCGGGCGGCAACGTTAGTCCGTGAGATAATTTAAAAACCGTCGAAAAGGTGATCAAAGAAACAAAATATCCGCTTGTTCTCCAGTTAAAAATGGTATATAGTATTGAAAGAGGTCTTTTTAAAGACTTTTTACTTTTTTACTTTATTTTAAAATTTTTTAAATATTTAATTTTTGCGAGGTGAACAAATGCGCGCCAAAACCTTTAAGGGTGGCATTCATCTCCATTATTGCAAGGAAGCGACCGCTGGTCAAGCGATAATGGAACTACCCGAACCAAAGCAAGTGATTCTTCCGGTACAACAGCATATTGGCGCTCCGGCGGAAGTCAGCGTCAAGGTGGGCGATCAGGTTAAGATCGGCGATGTGGTGGCGACGGCAAAGGGTTTTGTTTCGGCGCCGGTCCATGCCAGTATTGCCGGCAAGGTGACGGAGATTCGCCAGCAACCGCTGGCGACCGGGAGAAAAGGAACCGCAATTGTGATCGAGAACGACTTTTCCGGGGCGAGTCGGCTGTTAACGGTTAAACCCTTGGAAAGCTGTACCGGAGCGGAAATCAGGGAGTTAATGCAACAGATAGGCCTGGTCGGAATGGGCGGGGCCGGATTTCCGACGCATGTCAAGTACAGTCCGCCCAAAGACAAGACTCTGGAAATGGTCATTTTGAACGGGGCGGAATGCGAGCCGTATCTGACCTGTGACCACCGGCTGATGATCGAACAGCCCGGGCGGGTAATCCTGGGTTTGCAGGCTATGATGAAAGCCGCCAATGTCGCGGCGGGATTCATTGGCGTCGAACTCAACAAGCAGGACGCGATCGCCGCCTTAACCAAGGAAGCCGCCGGC
Source organism: Bacillota bacterium (assembly GCA_050115405.1). Lineage (GTDB taxonomy): Bacteria > Bacillota > UBA4882 > UBA8346 > UBA8346 > DATCLA01. Next base: position 11,470 of record JASFQO010000007.1, on the reverse strand, counting down.
GATGCGCGGATCAAAGTGGTCCCGTTGGCAGTCAAATACCCGCAAGGCGAAGAAAAAATGTTGACCCGGGCGATAGCGGGACGGATAATACCGGCCGGCGGCCTGCCGGCCGATGTGGGTGTGGTCGTCAATAATATTGCGACCGCGGTGACGTTGGCGGGAGCGCTGGCCGACGGTTTACCGCTGGTCAGCCGGGTAGTGACCGTGACCGGCGCCGTGCAACAGCCGCGTAACGTTAAAGTGCGTTTAGGGACGTTAGTAGCCGAGTTGGTGGATTTTTGCGGCGGCTTTAGCGGGACGCCGGGTCGGATCGTGTTGGGTGGCCCGATGACCGGACCGGCGCAATACCGTCTGGATCTTCCGGTGGTGAAAAATACTTCCGGTGTGTTGGTGCAGGAACGCGGCCAGATTAAATTGTCAAGCAGTTCGACCTGTGTCCGTTGCGCCCACTGCGTGGATGTCTGTCCCTATCACTTGATGCCGTGTCTCATCATGAACGCGATCGAGGCGAACAACCTGACTCAGGCGGAAGCTTATGGACTACTGGACTGTAGAGAATGCGGCTCCTGTACGTTTGTCTGTCCGGCGCAGCGGCCGCTAATTCAGACGTTCAAAAGCGCCAAGGCGAAAATAATGGCGGCCAAAAAGGCCAAAAAGAAATAGCAGAGCATGCTGAAGGGAGAGGATTTAATGCTGGATGAGCAGGTGGTGGTGTCACCGGCGCCCCATGTCAACGATTTGCTGACCACGGAGAAAGCGATGCGGAAAGTCGGACTGGCTTTGGCCCCGGCAACGCTCTTTAGCGTCTGGACTTTTGGGATGAAAGCGTTACTGTTAATCGTCTTAGCGGTGGGAACGGCGGTGTTATCCGAATATCTCATTCAAAAGTTGCAAAAAAAGACGGTGACCGTCGCCGACGGCAGCGCGGCGTTGACCGGTTTATTACTGGCTTTAACCGTTACTCCGCAATTACCGCCGTGGATGATTATCGTCGGCGCCATCGTAGCGGTTGGTCTGGCGAAACATATTTTTGGCGGTCTGGGTCATAACCCGTTTAATCCGGCCTTGATTGGGCGGGCGTTTTTACTGGCCTCCTGGCCGGTGGCGATGACCACGTGGTCCTGGCCGGCCAACTCCTTGGGCTGGGCCGGAAGCCGGCTCGACGTCGTCGCCGGGGCCACTGCGCTGAACCTGGAGAAAACCGGAGTTTTGAGCCAGTTGCAGTTGAAAATTCCTTATTTACAGATGTTGTGGGGCAATATCGCGGGGTCCCTCGGTGAGACTTCCGCATTACTGTTGCTTTTGGGGGGCTTGTATTTACTGTGGGCCAAAGTGATTGACTGGCGGATTCCGGTCTCGTTTGTCGGAACGGTAGTGGTGTTGGCGTTGGTTTTTCAGAAAGACCCGTTGTTTCAGATTTTAGCGGGCGGGTTGTTTTTAGGGGCCTTTTTTATGGCGACTGACTGGGTAACTTCACCGGTAACTCCGAAAGGCCGCATTTATTTTGGGATCGGTTGCGGGGTCTTGACGATGCTGATCCGGACCTTCGGGGGCTACCCGGAAGGAGTCTGTTATTCCATTTTATTGATGAACGCGGTAACGCCGCTCTTGGACCGGATGACTGTCCCGAAACGGTTTGGGGAGGTGAAACGGCGTGCGTGATTATTTCCGTTTAATCATTGTGTTGGGTTTAATCAGCGCCGTAGCCGGAGGGACTCTGGCGCTGGTCAATTCGTTTACCGAACCGAAAATCGCCGCTTATAAGCAATTGGCGGAAGCGCAGGCCTATCAGGAGGCTTTGCCGTCCGCCACGACTTTTGCGTCGGCGCCCGCGGACTTGCTGGCCGAGGTTAAAAAAGATCCGCAATTAACCGGAATTGCCGATGTCAAGCTCGGCTCAAAAGCGGGCCGTCCGGTCGGTTGGGTCTGTAAAGCAGCAGTGCGCGGTTATAGCAGCGATTTGGTCTTGCTGGTGGGGATCGGCGCCGACGCCAAGCTGGGCCGGGTGATTGTGTTGGAACACAATGAGACTCCCGGGTTGGGGGCTAAAGTCGCGGAGCCGGAGTTTATCGCGCAAGCGGCGATTCGCAACAGTAATCCGGGACAGACCTTGCAAGTCACCAAAGACGGCGGGTCGGTCCAGGCGGTCGCCGGGGCCACGATTTCCTCCCGGGCAGCCCTGGAGGGCATTAATCAGGTGCTTGACCTGTTTAAGCGGTATTTACAATAAATTTGGCATTGCCGGAACTTGGAGGTGGACCGGATTTTGAGTGTGATCAAAATAATTAAGAACGGCTTATTCAAGGAAAATCCCACTTTTCGGTTGGTGTTGGGAATGTGTCCGACCTTGGCCGTTAGTGTGGCGGTAGTGAACGGAATCGGAATGGGCCTGGCGGCTACCGCTGTGTTGGTGGGTTCCAATTGTTTAATCTCACTGTTACGGAAGGTAATCCCTACGGAAGTGCGGATTCCTTGTTATGTGGTAGTGATTGCCGCCTTTGTAACCATCGTCGATAAGCTGATGGCCGCTTATGTGCCGGGGCTGCATGGGGTATTGGGCATCTTCATCCCCTTGATCGTGGTCAACTGTATTATCCTGGCCCGGGCCGAAGCGTTCGCCTCAAAAAATAGCGTCGGGCGTTCCCTGGCGGACGGGTTGGGAATGGGACTGGGCTTTACCCTGGCGTTGACCGGATTGAGCCTAATCCGGGAGTTATTGGGTACAGGCACGATCATGGTGGCGAAAGACTTCGGGTTTGAGGGGATCAAGTTATTTGCCAAGGACCAGGCCGCTCTGCTGATGATCCTGCCGCCCGGCGCCTTTATTACCCTGGGATTGACGTTGGGGTTGCTGAACTGGCTCGCCCAAAGGAAGGAGGCTAAAAAATGATTGATGTTTTAGTCTTAATCTTTAGCGCGATCTTAGTCAATAACTTTGTGATGGCCCGCTTTTTAGGGATCTGCCCGTTCTTGGGCGTCTCCAAACAGGTGGATACGGCTTTGGGGATGGGGTTTGCGGTTACCTTTGTCATGGGGCTGGCTTCCGGGATTACTTACGGAGTCCAGAAATTGCTTGACGCTTTTCACGTGGGAGTCTTGCAGACCCTGACCTATATTTTGGTGATTGCCGTCTTGGTCCAGTTTGTGGAGATGGTGATCAAAAAGACCAGTCCCGGGTTGTATCAGGCTTTGGGGATTTACCTGCCGCTAATCACCACGAACTGCGCGGTGCTCGGCGTGACCTTGCTGAACTTTAATAATCATTATAACTTTATCTTTTCAGTAATTAACGGAGTGGCGGCCGCTTTAGGATTTACCCTGGTGATTATCCTGTTTGCCGGCATTCGGGAGCGAATGGCGACCGCGCCGGTACCAAAGGCGTTGCAGGGTTTTCCGATTGCGTTACTGACCGCGGGGCTGATGGCAATGGCCTTTTTGGGTTTCAGCGGTCTCGACCTGCAAAGTTTCTTTGAATATTTCGCCAAGTTTGACTGGACGGGTTATCAGGCTTATCTGGTCAATCTCTGGCGCTAAAGAAGGAGGTGGGCTGATGTCGGCGATTGCAATAGCGGTAATTTTATTGGGAGTGTTGGGGGCCGGGTTTGGGCTGGTCCTGGCGGTGGCCTCCAAAAAGCTGACGGTGGAGGCGGACCCGCGCGTCGGGGCGATTTTGGAAGCGCTGCCCGGAGCGAATTGCGGCGGGTGCGGTTATCCGGGATGCGCCGCAATGGCCGAGGCCATCGCAAGCGGCGTAGCGCCGGTCAATGGCTGCCCGGTCGGTAAAAGCGCCTGCGCGGCAAAGATTGCCGCGATCATGGGCGTTGAAATCGACGTAAGCGCCAAGCCAAAGTTCCCGCAGGTATTTTGTCAGGGCGGCAAAGCGCAACGGACCGATCGGTTTTACTATTTTGGCGTCCGGGATTGCGCCGCCGCCCAAATGTTAAACGGCGGCTATAAAGTCTGCGAGTCCGGCTGTCTGGGGCTAGGCAGTTGCGTCCAGGCTTGCAAGTTTGACGCATTGCGGATTAATGATAACGAACTGCCGGAGGTGGACCCCGCGAAGTGTACCGGCTGTGGCGCGTGCGCTCAGGCCTGTCCCCGCCATTTGATCCAACTGGTGGATGAGGACAGCCGGGTGCGGGTGTTATGCCAGAACCACGGTCGGGGCCCGGAGGTTAAGAAAGCGTGTCAAGTGGGGTGTATCGGTTGCGGCATTTGTGCCAGAAATTGCCCGGAAAAGGCGATTACCCTCACCGACAACCTGCCGGTGATCGACCCGGCCAAGTGTACCGCCTGCGGGCTGTGCGTGCAAAAGTGCCCGATGAAGACGATTAAGATGGCGCGGACGGAAACCGGGCAAGAAACGGCGGAAGCGCGGTTAAATTAATAATTGACAGGTGAAACCATGCAAAAAAGGTGGGATGTTGGACATCCCGCCTTTTTTGCATGGAGTTTTTTCTTGACTTAATTAATAAAAAATGAGTCAAGGAACGTCCCCTGACTCATTTAGTGTGTTTCATTGTTATGGTGCCCAGGACCGGACTCGAACCGGTACGGTTGCCCATACGCCCCTCAAACGTACGCGTCTGCCAGTTCCGCCACCTGGGCGACAACATAAATTATTATAACTTGAGCTGCGCCGAATGTCAATTGTTTTTAACTTTAATTTTTTATGGAAATGCAAATATAAAGTAATTTCCATAAAAGAAAAAATCAAGTTGAGGCAAATTTTCTTTATGTAAAATAGGCGCCGCGCATTAGGGGGGTGGGATCACGACCTCCGGGGGGACGGCGCGATTGTCTGTGGTGACGAGCTTAAGGTTTTGTTAAATAAAGGTTACTTAAGTTGCAATAAGTGATGATGAACTGTAAAATAAAAACAACCGTTAGAATCTTGATTCCTCAATAATATATCCATAATTTCCACTAAAACACGAAAATTATCTATACCTTATTGAGGAATCGCTTTACCAGACAGTTTGCGTGGTTTGAATTTCCGATTAATGATTTAATTTGAGGAGCAAAAAATGATCGATTTACACACGCATATTATTCCGGAGATTGATGATGGCGCGGTTGACGAAGGTACTGCCGCGGCGATGCTCTGTTTGGCGGCGGAGCATGGTACCCGGGCGCTTGTCGCGACACCGCATGTCATCGAGGGAGAATGGTTACCGCGCTGGGACCGGATTATGGCCGGTTGCGACGCGTTGCGACGTTTAGTACGCCAGCATCATTTGAAACTTTCCGTTTATCCGGGAGCGGAAGTAGCCTTGAAGATGGATTTGTTGGATGAATTAATCACCGGTCCGGGGCCTTATTGTATTAATGAAGGACGTTATTTGTTGTTGGAATTGCCCTCGTTTGAAATCCCCAGTTTTACCGAGGATTTTTTCTTTAAACTGATGACCCGGGGCATTACCCCGATTTTGGCCCATCCGGAGCGGCACCCCGAGATCGGCCGTGATCCGGAGATCATTGTGGAATGGGTCCGTAAGGGAATCCTGGTGCAAATGAACGGCGCCAGTTTTTTGGGCAAATTGGGGGAGAAAATCGCTAAAACCGCCGAGCTGTTGGTGCTGAATGACCTGGTGCATTGCGTCGGTTCCGATGCGCACGGCATTCATAATCGGCGCCCGAAGTTGATTGACGTGGCGGATAAATTGGAGGCCTTTGTCGGCGAAGCCAATACCCGCCGGATTCTGGAGGAAAATCCCCAAAAAATTATCGGCGGGGCGGCGGTGGCGGTCCCCGAAGTCCATCAGTTGAAATACCCGCGCAAAGCTCATTTTTGGCGACGGTGGTTTGGCAAAATGAGTAGTTGATTTGAAAATTGCTGATTGCTTTCAAAAAAGCCGTCCGGCAGACCTGCCGGATGGCTTTTTTGGGGACGCGGGGGCAACGTTTGAAAATGAATTACCCAGCTAATTTTTTTTGTAACTATTTAGTAACTATAAATGTTTGAAAAGTACTATACATGCAATGGAAATAATAGTAAAATACATGGGTGCATTATGGTAAAGGAGCCTTGGTAGTTACTTTTTTTGTTTTGGAATGAATTTCTTATCTGTTTTTAAAGGAAATAAACTTATAAAGACGAATATTATTAAAGCTCGACTTAAAATTGAGGATATTACCATGAATTGTAGGAGGGCGGTTGGATGGTGGATGGTAAGCGAATTACCAATTTGTTGTTGACGTTGTTTTTTATAGTGATGGCGCTTCCGATGATTGCCAAAGCGGAGCCGCAAGCGGATTACCAACTGCGATCGGGGGATGTTATCAGGTTGAATCTGTGGACCTGGGGCAATGAACCGTTGCAACAATTGGAGACTACGGTCCGCCCGGATGGCAAGGTGGCGGTGGCGGTGGCGATGAATCAGACGGAAATTTATCGGTTGGGCCCGGGCGACGGGCTGGTGATTAGTGTCTGGGGTTATCGGGATTTGGAAAATTCCGAAAAAAACCCGATAATTATCAGGCCGGACGGCCGCTTCGCCTTTCCTTTAATCGGGGAAGTGGCGGCGGCGGGGTTAACCCCCCAGGAACTTACGGAAAATCTGACCGCCCGTTTGGGTGAATACTTAAAAGAGCCGAAAGTAGCGGTGAATGTGGCGAAATTTCGCACCACGCCCTTGGTGGGCGAGTTTGCGGCGACGGGCCTGACCCTGGCGCAACTGACGGCGAACATTTCGCAATCTTTGCGGGCGACGATGCGCGAGGCGCGGCTGACCATGGAAATCGTCAAATATGGCGTCACGCGGATTTACGTCCTGGGCGAGGTCAATAAGCCGGGGATGTGCGAGATTGAACGCGACCATAATCTGTTGGACGCAGTCGGCGCCGCGGGCGGTTTTACCAAAGGCGCCAATCGTAAACGTGTCTACCTGGTACGGAAGGGGCAGAGCGACAAATATACCGAAATTAATCTGGACCGCATGCTGAAAAAATCCGACTTGCGCCAGAATTACATTTTAAACGACGGCGACGTGGTCTATTTCGCCAGAAACGGCGTTAATTTCGTCGAAGATATTTTACCGTTTATCACTTCAATTTATTATATTAGACATATGTAAGAATCAATCAAGATCAAATTTTGTTTCATGTCTTAAAACCGCATGCCTCAAGGCGGGGTGGTTAATTAATGTCAAATTTTAAGGCAAGGGGAATAACCAGTGAGCGAGTCATATACTGATGAGACGACTCTAGATTTGAAAGACCTATTAAAGACCGTTAAAAAGCGGCGCGGACTAATATTGAGCATTTTCTGTATAGCGATGATTTTGGCCCTGATCATTAGTCTGATAATGCCCAAAGTATATCAGGCGGAGACTACTTTACGCATCAAACAGTCCAAAGGATTGGGCGATTCGCTTTTGGCGAGCATGCCGATGGGCAACCCGATGGTGACCAAGCAACAGATGTCGACTTATGCGGAGATTATGAAGAGCCGCACCGTGCTGGAAGCGGTAATTCGGAAAGTATATGCCGATGCTCCGGAGGAAAAGAAGCCGAAATATCAGGATTTGTTAAAGAGAATCACCACTACGCCGGTACGGGATACCGAAATTCTTCAAATTGCGGTTGAAGCGACCGACCCGGCGGAAGCCAAGTTAATTGCCAATACTTTGGTGGATACTTTTATCGACCGCGTCACCAAACTGGTCCGTTCCGAACAGGAAATGGTCCGGAAGTTTATCGGCGGGCGGTTGCAGCAAGCCAAAAAAGAGCTGGACAAGGCCGAAACCACGCTGGAAACATATAAACGGGAGCAGAAAATCGCCGCCCCCGACGAGGAGACCAAAGCGCTGGTGGAACGGATGTCCGGCATTTTAAAATTGGCTGCCGAGAACCAGGTCGAGCTGAGTACCGCCCAGGCCCGGCTGGAAAATATCAAATTGCAAATCAGTCGGGAAAAAGTGGGTTTTATCGCGGAAAACCAATTGATTACGCAATTCAAGGGTAAACTGGCGGAACAGGAAGTGCAACTGGCGGGTCTCTTGGAGCAGTATACCGAGAGCTATCCGGAAGTGAAAGCGCTGCGGGCCGCCATCGCCACAACCAGGGCCGGGCTGAACAGCGAGATTGCCAGGGTAGTCAATGCCGAAGCCTCATCGCTCAATCCGGTCCACCAAAATCTGCTGCAAGGCAAAATCCAGACCGAAGCCGAACTGGCGGCGGGCACGGCGCAAAAAACCGCCATTGACCGGATTATCGACGCCGATGAGCGGACGTTGGCCACTTTGCCTGCCAAGGAACAGGGCCTGACGCGGGTGATGCGCGAGGCCACCCTGACCCAGGAGATCTATGTGATGCTCGCCAAACGTTATGAAGAAGCCAAAATCAGCGAAGTGATGCAGCCGCGCGATGTCCAGGTGATCGACCGGGCGATTGCGTTGGACAAGCCGATAAAACCGAAAAAGGCGCTTAATATGATGATCGCCGCCTTTTTGGGTTTGTTCGCGGGGACGGGACTGGCGTTGGCGCTGGAATACATCAATAAGACCGTGAACAGCGCCGATGATGTACGCGATTATTTAAACTTACCGATTTTGGGGACGATTCCCGACTTCGGCGGGGCGGAGGAGACGAAAACCGGGAAATGGCGAAAATAATAAGTTTTTTTACATGTTATTAATAAGCATACATAAAAAATTGGTTATAATGGTATTTGTGAAGAAAATAGTGTTTTTTAAAAAATCAATTATTAATAGTTTTGGATGAATTATCAAGATAAGGTAAGTTATTAGAAACTATCAGGGGTATATAATGCGTAACTATAGTTTGATAACCAATGAAAATTCCAAATCACCGATTGCGGAAGCCTACCGGACGTTGCGGACCAATTTGCAGTTCGCGAATGCGGGTGAAACCTTGAAAACGGTCATGTATACCAGCTCCGGCCCGGGTGAAGGCAAGTCGACCACGATCGCCAATACGGCGGTGGTGTTGGCCCAGTCGGGCAAACGGGTAATTGTGATTGACTGCGACCTGCGCAAGCCGGTGCAGCATAAAATTTTTGGTCTGAAAAATTTGGGACTAACCAATGTCCTGGTGGAAAACACTTTGGTAACCGAGTTATTGCAGGAGAGCGGGATTCCCAATTTGCGTATCTTGACAAGCGGTCCGATTCCGCCCAATCCTTCCGAATTGTTGGGCAGTCCCAAGATGGACAAGGCGTTGGCTGAGTTGCAACCCGAATGTGATATCATGCTTGTTGATGTCCCGCCGGTGATTGCGGTCACCGACGCCTGTGTGTTGGCTGCCAAAACGGACGGCGTGGTTCTGGTAATCTCCGTCGGGATGGTCCGTACGGAGCTGGCGCAACAGGCCAAGGATTTACTGTTCAAAGCACACGCCAATCTTCTGGGCGTCGTCTTAAACCGGGTGGAGATCGCAAAAGAACACGCCTATTATTACTATTATTACGGCGATGATGGAGGTAAACATAAACATAAACGCAAAAATTCCTATCTGTAAAAGAAGTAAATGGCATTTTAAATGAGATTAAAGAAATAGGCAGGATTTTGGCTTCGTTACTATCAAGATTGCAATGATTAGTAAACCAGTACGGTTTACTAAAGGCGCGAGGCACGAGGAAGGCTGACGCAAATCGGTAGACCGGAGTGGTTTACCGGAGGCGGAGGCAATGGTATGCGCTATAGAAAAACAAGAAAGGGTACAAGGAAGATATTTAAAATGGGCGTGAGCGGACAGCACAACGTCAGAAAAACCACTCACGCCTCGTGCCTAAGGCGGGAATGGACAAGCGAACGCCAATAAAGAAAGAAAGTGGGATATTGATGCGACGAAAATGGCTCTCGGTTTCGCTAATGGGTATCGACATGCTAATCGTGGCAGTAGTGGCTTATTTAGCATTGGCAATCCGGTTTGAAGGGGAAATCCCCCCGAATTACTGGGGATTAGTCCCAAAGTTGCTCCCGGTCAATATTATTATTGTCATTGGGCTTTTTTGGACTTGTGGATTGTACCGCCGCCTGTGGGAATATGCCAGCATTGGTGAGTTGTTGGCGATTGTGGGCGCCGTCACCGGCAGTTCCGCGCTGATCTTCGGTTATTCGCAATTTTTTGACCCGTTGCTGCCGCGCAGCGTCTTGATTATCGGCTGGTTTTTACTGATTCTCGCCGTGGGAGGCAGTCGGTTATCGCTCCGGGTCCTGAAGCAAATCAAAAGCATCTTTCAAAACGGGCAGAGTCGGGTCTTGATCGTCGGCGCGGGCGACACCGGGGCAATGGTGGCCCGGGAGATCCGCCAACATCATCTGAAGTCGAAGCGGATTGTCGGTTTTGTGGACGACGCTCAAAGTAAACGGGGCCAAATGTTGCTGGGATACAAGGTCTTAGGCAGCCGGTATGACCTGAAACGGTTGGTGGACAAGTATCAAGTCGATGAACTCATTATTTCGATCAATTCCGTCACCGGCGAGCAGCTCCGTGGGATTGTCAACGATTGCCGCCAGACCGGCCGGCTGGTCCGGATGGTCCCCGGAACGGACGAGCTGGTCAATGGCCGGTCGACCTTGGAACAGCTACGGGAGGTCGATTTTGAGGATCTGCTGCTGCGGCCGCCGGTACGGCAGGATCTGACGCAATTAGCCCGATATCTGCGCGATAAGCGAATCCTGGTAACCGGCGCGGGGGGGTCAATCGGTTCGGAGTTATGCCGCCAAATCAGTCGGTTGCAGCCCAGCGGTCTGGCCTTGCTGGGTAAAGGGGAAAACAGCATCTACGAAATTTATCAGGAGCTACATACCAAGTATCCCGATTTACATATTGAGCCGGTGATTGCTGACATCCGGGACCAAAAGCGCATCCGGGCCGTATTTAACCGCATCCGTCCGGAAGTGGTCTTTCACGCGGCCGCGCATAAACATGTCCCTCTGATGGAACTGCAGCCGGAGGAGGCGGTCCAGAACAACATCTTCGGCACCAAGAATGTCGCTGAGGCGGCTCATGCCGCGGGGACGGGGATCTTTGTAATGATCTCCACCGACAAGGCGGTCAATCCCACCAGTGTGATGGGGACGACCAAACGTGTGGCGGAGCAGGTGATCCAAAGTATCAACCAAACGAGCCGGACCAAGTTTGTGGCGGTCCGTTTCGGGAATGTGCTGGGTAGCAGGGGCAGCGTGGTGCCGCTGTTTAAAAAGCAGATTGCCGCCGGCGGCCCGGTGACGGTGACGCATCCCGAGATGCAACGTTATTTCATGACTATCCCCGAAGCGGTGCAGTTAGTGTTGCAAGCCGGCGCAATGGCGCGAGGCGGGGAAGTCTTTGTGCTGGATATGGGCGAACCGGTGAAGATTTACGATATGGCCCGCACCTTGATTGAACTGGCCGGTTTACGGCCGCATCAGGATATCGAAATCAAATTTACCGGATTGCGGCCGGGCGAGAAACTCTTTGAAGAATTGCTCTCGGCGGAGGAGGTTACCAGCGCGACCGCGCA
>JASFQO010000006.1:0-15468 GCA_050115405.1 Bacillota bacterium | reverse complement strand
CAATTGTTTAGTCTACGAACGTAATAAAGGAATTATCCTGCGGGAACCATCGGTGGTAGCGATTCGGGAAAAAACCAAGGAAGTCCTAGCGGTCGGCGCCGAAGCTTACAAGATGATTGGAAGGACTCCGGGCAATATTATCGCGATTCGCCCTTTACGTAACGGCGTAATTGCCAATTTTGACATTACCAGAAAGATGCTTAAACATCTGATCCGTAAAGCCTGCCATGGCCGGGTTTTTATTAAACCCCGAACGGTTGTGAGTATTCCGTCAGGAACTACCGAGGTGCAACGCCGGGCTGTGATTGAAGCCACCATCAACGCCGGCGCCCGCGAAGTATATTTGATTGAAGAACCGGTAGCCGCAGCCATCGGAGCCGGCTTGGCGGTCCATGAACCCACCGGGAATATGATTATCGACATCGGGGGCGGCACTACCGATATTGCCGTGATTTCCCTAGGGGGAATTGTAACCGGTCAATCGATTCCAATAGCTAGCGCTGTGATGGATGAAAACATCGTCCGCTATATTCGTCGTACGTATAATTTGATGATCGGCGAACGAACTGCGGAAGAAATCAAAATGTTCCTTGGTTCCGCTTATCCTTTGGAAAAAGAATTCAGTTGTGAAGTTCGGGGGCGTGACCATATATCCGGACTTCCCAAAGTAATCGAGGTCAATTCAATGGAAATCCGGGAGTCGCTCAAAGATTCCGTTTATGCCATTATTAACGCCATCCGGCAGACTATTGAAAAAACTCCCCCGGAATTAGTATCCGATATTATGTCCAAAGAAATTATCATGACCGGCGGCGGTTCCTTGCTTAAAGGTTTGGATAAACTGTTAAGCAGTGAATTGGGAATGAAAATGCGGATTGCCGCAGACCCGTTAAGCAATGTGGCGATGGGTACCGGCAATACTTTGGAACATATTAATTTGCTCTCCCGGGTCCTAATTGCCGCCAAAAAGGCCAATTAGTAATAAATTGGCAAAGAAGGTAAATCAGGAAATGTTATAATTTATTCCCAAAAAGTCTTTTCTTTTGTTAAATTTTTGTGTATAATTTAGATGTTAACTTTAAATTTTTAACAAATTTAGGAGGGGGTAGTTAAATGCGTTTACCACTCGTAAAAATCGGTAGCGCTCATGGCGTTCGTTTGCCCCAGTCGTTGCTGAGACAATGCGGTGTTGACGGGCACGTTTCAATGGAGATTGATGGTGATTCATTAGTAATGCGGGCGCATCATGGCGATTCCCCAACGCGCAGCAATGTGATTGATGTCACATTTGGAGAACTATAAATATCAAACTGCTTTTAAAAATAGCCGTTTCCTTCCGGGAAGCGGCTATTACTTTAATTAAAACGATCTAACCTTGTTTATTTCTATTTCGCGTAATTCGAGATAAAATTTGGCACCAATATTAATTTTGGAGGGTTTATGTGTTTTTTCTGTTATTCGGAAAAACATTTTTGATATATTGATATATTTCCGGAAATGCGGTAAAATAATATTTGGTTTTAAAAAAAGGAACAAAAAATTATCCTAAAAACAAATTAGCAAAGTTCACGAATCTTTTACCACGAGAAAAGTAATTTTACTAAGATAATTGACTAATTAAATACAAATAATTAAAAGTAAATAGCAAAAACAGGTGCCGGCCATGTCTTATCTATAATGCATGGACTGGTTAAAAGGGAAGCGGGTGCAAATCCCGCGCGGTCCCGCCGCTGTAAAAGAAGAGTCCTTACGATATGCCACTGAGAAATCGGGAAGGTAGTAAGGATGATGACGCTTGAGCCAGAAGACCTGCCTGTTTTGAACCAGCGGTTTTAGGTTTGCTGAAAAATAACTTTCACTATTATTTACCGGAAACGTGCTTTGGATCATATGTGTTTTCCAAAAAGGCGGAAGGTATTTTTAGCACACTTCAGACCTACCCTACGGGCGATAGGGGATGTGGTTAATTTTGGGTTGCAAAAACTTGGAAAAACCTCTTTACCGTCGCCGGTTAAGAGGTTTTATTTTTAAGGCGGATTTGTTGGCAATCCGGATAGAGATATTACATTTCCAGCATTTTATTTTTGGCGGAGAGGAGTTCTCCGGGCCAAATAGATCCGCTGTCATGACGGAAAATGCAGAAAAAGGAGGCGGTTACCGGGATTATGGGTATAAATCCCCAACTGCTTTTACGGTACCCATATCAGGTTAGTGGGGGCGAAATACAACGGATGCTTATTGTAAGGGCCTTAACTCTTGAACCGGAGTTACTGGATGAACCCACCTCTATGCTGGATGTTTCGGTTCAAGCTCAGGTAATGAATCTCTTGAAGGATCTGCAGATTGAGTATAAACTTACTTATTTGTTCATCTCCCATGATCTTGAGGTGTTGCGATGGTTCAGTGACAGTATTGCGGTAATCAGGAGCGGGAGGATCATCGAAGCCGGAAAGACGGAAGAGGTCTGTGAACATCCCAAAGAGGCTTACACTCAAGAACTTATGAATGCTTTTTTTTGAATGTCCGTTTGCGTAAAGGAGTATGGCAATATGGGTAAGATCGTTTTTTTAACCAATATAGAACGTCAATGCCATATGCTGGAGCAGGCTCGCGCGGATCTGTCCCGGCGGGGCCGCCTGCGGTCGGAGATCGAAATTTTTCAATTCAGCTTGGAGACTCCCTGGGAGACGAAATGGCCGAAAAACTTGAGTGCCAGCAATTTGGTAATCATTAGCAAGATGGGTGGCGGCCCGGATACTAGATTTTTACAAAAAATAATTATTTTTTTAAACAAACAGCAAATCCCGCATGTCATGCTGATCTCCGACTTGAATTCGGCCGACATTCGGCAGGGCGTCAGTGACTCCGACCGCGAAACCATGCAAAAATATTTACAATACGCCGGTCGTGAAAATTATTTCCAGTTTTGGCTTTGGCTTAGTTATTTCTATTGCCGGGAAGCGACCGACTACTTACCGCCGCAACCCCTACTCTGGCAGGGAATTTATCACCCTCGTTTTGGATTGCCCTTCACCGACGGCGTTGCATATCGTCGCCATTGTTGCCAAGCAGGTCGGCCTACGATCGGAGTTCTTTTTTATCGCGACGAATGGGTCTGGAATGATCTGGCTTATCAAAACGCTTTAATCACGGAACTTGAAGCGCAAAATCTGAATGTTTTAGCCGTGTTTAGTCCGGGCCGCGCCAATTCACAACCTAGTTCGCCCGGTTTGACCGATGCGATTTTAAATTTTTTTTACAAAGACCGGCAGCCGGCCATCGACGTCCTGATCAATACCATTAAATTTTCCCTTACGGCGACACGCGGCACGGATCTGCAGACGCTCCGGCGGTTAAACGTACCCGTATTACAAGCTTATACTCTCAGGTCCTCCCGGGAGGAATGGCGGAACTCAACGGAAGGCATATCTGCGACGGAAGTGGCGTTTAGCGTGACTCTGCCTGAATTTGACGGCGTTATTCATTCCGTCCCGGCCGCCGGCAAGGAAGATGGCGGTGAAGGTCAAAGCTGCTACCTTCCCATCGGGGAACGGATTAAAATGTTGGCGCGTAAGGCCGGCAAATGGGCGGCTTTACGCTTTAAAAATAATGCCGCTAAAAAAGTCGCGGTGATCTTGCACAACTATCCACCCGCCAATTCCAATCTCGGAAGCGCCGCAGGGTTGGATTCACCGGAAAGTGTCCGACGTATCCTTGCCGCGCTGCAAGAACAGGGTTATCGGGTGGACCATATACCGGCCGACAGCCGGAGTCTGATGGCCGAGTTGGGGCAGCACGCCACCAATGACCGGCGGTTTATGACCGAAATCCGAATCCGGCAAGCCGCCGGGAAGTTAACCTGCGACCAATATCAGCGGTTTTTTGCCGCTTTACCGGCGCCGACCCGGGCCCAAATCATCCACGACTGGGGGGAACCGCCGGGCAAGTTCTTTTATTATGACGAAGGTTTTTTAATCCCCGGCGTTCTTAAGGGTAATATTTTAATCACGGTCCAACCGCCGCGGGGTTTCGGTGAAAATCCCGGTCAAATTTTACATGCGCCGGACTGCGCTCCGCCCCATTATTACCTGGCGTATTATCATTGGCTGCGTGACATATGGCAGGCGGACGCGGTAATTCATGTCGGTACCCATGGCTCTTTGGAATGGCTTCCAGGCAAGCGGGCCGCTTTATCCGACCAATGCTATCCCGACCTTGCTCTCGGGGACCTCCCCAATATTTATCCTTATTGGGTGACAATTGTCGGCGAGGGACTACAAGCCAAGCGCCGCGGCGCCGCTTGTTTAATCGGCTATCAGACGCCGCCCCTGAGTAATGCCGGGACTTATGATGAATTGGCGGAACTGGAGCAACTGGTGGAGGAGTATTGTCATTTTCAACAAAATCAGCCGCCAAACGCCGCCGCGGTTAGGGACTTGATCCGGCAAAGAGCAGCGGACGCCCATTTGCAAGACGATCTGCCCGAACAGCCCGTAGAAGCTTTCGATGCCTATGTGCGGCGGCTTCATGTCTATCTCACGGACCTGAAAACAATGCAAATTCGCGTCGGCTTGCATGTTCTGGGTAATCCCCCTCGTGATGAAATGTTGGTGGAATACCTTTTGGCACTGACGCAGACGGAAACGACCGATCACGCTTCCTTAAGCCAAACTTTAGCGGCGGGCTACGGATTAAACTATGATGACTTACTGACACAAAGCGGCCGCTTGTTGCCGGATGGCAGCAAGACTTACGGGGCGGTGCTGACGGAAATTCGTGAACACAGCCGGGAACTGATCCGGTCCCTGGCCCGGCGGAACTTTGCCGAAACCTCGGCCGACGCGGTGTTGAAATTTGATTGGAGCGCCGCCTGCGCTCAAAACCTGCGCTGTCAATTGTTGAAGATCTCCCGTTACATCTGCCGCACATTAGCGCCGCGGCTGGCGGAAACCGGACAAGAAATGACCAATTTGCTGTCCGCCCTTGACGGCCGGTATATTGAGCCGGGTCCGGGCGGCGCGCCCACTAGCGGGATGGTTGATGTTTTGCCGACGGGACGTAATTTTTACGGGGCCGACCCCAGGACGCTGCCGACGCCGGCGGCTTGGGAGATCGGCCAAAAAATGGGGAATGACGTTATCAAACGTTATATCAATGAAGAAGGCCGTTATCCGGAAAGCGTAGGCATCGTGATCTGGGCGACCAGCAACCTGCGCAGTCACGGTCAATGCCTGGCCGAGTTCTTATCCCTGATTGGAGTTCGCCCTGTCTGGCAACAGGGTAGCCGGCGCGTGATTGATCTGGAAATCATTCCGCTTGCGGAGTTAAAGCGGCCCCGGATTGACGTCACCGGACGCATCAGCGGCTTATTTCGCGACAGTATGCCGATGGCGATCGACTGGTTGGATCGAGCCGTCAAGTTGGCGGTGGCGGCGGATGAAAGCCCGGACCAGAATTATCTTCGTAAACATGCGCTGCAAGAGGCGAAACTTTTGGAAGAGAATGGCGTCGCCGCCACGGACGCTTGGGAACAAGCCTGTTACCGCATATTTGGGGATCCGCCCGGCGCATACGGCGCCGGAGTGGGCGCCGCCCTGGAAGCCCAAAATTGGACTACTGTCGCTGATTTAGCCGCTGTCTATCTGCGCTGGGGCGGTCATGCCTATGGAGTTAAGGCCCAAGGCGTTTTCCTGCCGGAATTATTTCGCCAGCGCCTGAGTAGTCTGGATGTGACCATTCAGAATCGGGATAATCGTGAAGTCAGTATCATGAACTCCGATGATTATAACGCCTACCATGGCGGGATGATTGCCGCAGTCCGCAGCTTGAAGGGGGAAGCGCCCCGTTCTTACTACGGCGACAGTTCCGACCGGAATAACGTCGCCCTGCGTAGCCTGGGGGAGGAAATAACGCGCTGGTTTCGCGGCGAATCCGTCAATCCAAAATTTATCGTCGGAATGAAAAAGCATGGTTACAAAGGGGCCGCCGATCTTGCCGACTACGTCGCCCATAGTTACCAATGGGATGCTACCAGCGCAGTCATGGCTGACTGGATGTATCAGGAATTTGCCGCCAAATATGCGCTCGACGCAACGGTTCAGGAATGGATGAAGGAAGTGAATCCCTGGGCCTTACAGCGGATTGCCGCCACTTTGCTTGAGGCGGAACAGCGCGGATTATGGCGGGCGGATCCCCAAATCAAAGCGGAATTGCAACAGCTCTATCTGGCAATTGACGGAGAGTTGGAAACCGCCGACGATGAATAAACCGACCATCAAGATGCTGGTTTTAAGTGACCGGCAGTTGTAACTTTGCCTGTAAGTACTGTTATGCCGGAGAGCATCCGCAGCGGATGATGAGTGAGACGACGGCGCTCAAAGCCATTAGCCTGGCGGCTGCCGACGCTGCCCCGTTTGTTTTGCAGTTCAGCGGGGGCGAACCATTGCTGGCGTTTGATTTAATCCGGAAGATTACCGATTATGTCCGGCGGCGGCGGATTCCAGCTTTGGTACAGTTGCAGACCAACATACTTAAGAATGAATCAAAATCGATCTCATTAAAAGGAGTGACCCTAATGCGGACAGGGGTGTATCCGTTTACCGCCATTGTCGGCCAGGAAGATATGAAATTGGCTCTGATCTTAAATGTAATTAATCCGGCTTTGGGCGGGGTCTTGATCAAAGGGGAGAAGGGGACTGCCAAATCGACCGCAGTCCGGGCACTGGCCGATCTGTTGCCGGAGATGGAGACGGTAAAAGGGTGCCCGTTCCATTGTGACCCCCAGGATCGGCACAATCTGTGCGAACTTTGTCTTCAAAAGAATAAAGCGACTGAAACATTGCCGACCCAATCAGAAAAAATGAAAGTGGTCGAGTTACCGGTCAACGCAACCGAAGATCGGGTCGTAGGCACGCTCGACATTGAAAAGGCCATTAAAAACGGGGAAAAACAATTTGAACCCGGCATTCTGGCCCAGGCTAACCGGAATATTTTATATGTGGATGAAATCAACCTGCTCGACGACCATGTAGTGGATGTTCTTTTGGATGCGGCGGCAATGGGAGTTAACACGGTGGAGCGGGAAGGGGTATCTTACATTCATCCGTCCCGGTTTGTTTTGGTTGGCACCATGAATCCGGAAGAAGGCGATATCCGTCCGCAACTTCTGGATCGGTTCGGTCTTTCGGTTACAGTAACCGGTGACCGCCAACCCGAAGCACGGGTGGAAGTGCTCAAACGCCGTCTGGCCTATGAGCTGGATCCCGACGGGTTTGCCGGTGTTTATCAAAAAAAACAAGACCAACTGGGGAAGGCGATCGTGCAGGCGCGCCGCTTGCTGCCGCAAGTAACGATTGACGACGCGTTGCTGACATTGGTAGCTCAAATGGCGATTCAACTGAAGGTGGACGGGCACCGGGCCGACATTACCGTGATTAAGGCGGCGTTTACTTTAGCCGCATTTGCCGGGCGAAACAAAGTCGCAACCGCGGACCTCAAAAAAGCCATCCGGCTGGCTATGCCGCACCGCATGCGCCGGCGGCCATTTGAGGAAACCGTGTTTAATTGGGATGAGGTCGAGGCCATGTTTCAGGGGTAATATCCAGGAGGCGTCAATTAATGAGTAAACGGAGGGTTTTCCCTTTGACGGCGGTAGTTGGTCAAGACGATGTCAAGCAGGCGCTTTTGATAGCGTTGACCAACCCGAAAGTGGGCGGCGTCTTGATTGCCGGCGAAAAAGGGACCGCCAAGTCCAGTATGGTCCGGGCTTTAGTGCAAGTAATTCCGGGCCGGAAACTGATTGAGTTGCCGTTAAATGCGACGGAAGATATGATCTTCGGCAATATTGACCTTGAATATGCCGTGACGTACGGGAGAAAGGTATTTGCGACCGGCATTCTGGCGCGCGCCAACGGGCAGGTGCTTTATGTGGATGAAATTAACCTGCTCCGCCGCGAATTATTAACCGGCCTGCTGAATATCGCCGACCGCGGTGTAAACGTCGTGGAGCGGGAAGGGATTTCTTGCCGGCATGAGGCCAGGTTTACCTTAATCGGCACGATGAACCCGGAGGAAGGGGTTTTAACTGCGGCTACGCTTGACCGTTTTGGTCTTTTTGCAGCAGTCAGCCGGGAAAACGATCCGGATGCCAGGGCCGAAATTGTGCGCCGTGTCTTAGCCTATGAAAAAGAGCCGGAGATATTTGGCCGGCGATATGAAGCGGGTACCCGGGAGTTAATCGGCCAACTGCAGCAGGCCCAAAAATCGCTGGACAAGATCGAAGCCGGCAATACCATGATGGCGTTGGCGGCGCAATATTGCGCCCGAGCCAATATAGTCGGACATCGGGCGGAAATTTTTATGATCGAAGCGGCAAAGGCCATTGCCGCCTTGGCCGGGCGGGATTATCTGTTGCCCGCCGACATGGAACGAGCCGCCCTTTTTGTGCTGCCGCACCGTATGCAACAGGAAAAACAGAAGGAACAGGCTGCGGAAACCTCTGAAAAACAGGATGGACCGGAAGAAAATGAAGCGCAATCCAAGCCATCGCCGCTGCCTTTTCAACACCAGCCGGACGCCAATTCGGATTTCCGGGAGCAGGACGACTCTCTACGGAACGGTTCCGCGGATAAAGGGGAAGAACAGCCCGAATCGCCGAGTGATATAACTGTTCGAGAGCGTTTCGCCGCTATTGACCAATATTTTTCCAAGGCCAGATTGGCGGTTACTTTACCGCCGGATCGGCTGCCGCGACAGGGTAGCGGTAAACGTCGCCTGACTCGCGCCACTCTTAACCAGGGACGTTATGTCCGCTCATGTCTGCCGCAAGGAAAAGTCACTGATGTGGCTTTTGATGCTACGCTTAGGGCGGCCGCGCCTTATCAGCGCCTGCGTGAAAAAGGGAAATTCCGCCTAATCATTTATTCGGAAGACTTACGCCAAAAAGTGCGGGAAAAACGTATTGGTAACACCTTTTTGTTTGTGGTGGACGCCAGCGGGTCGATGGGGGCCAGGGAACGGATGCGGGCTGTTAAGGGAGCGATTTTTGCCATGTTGCAGGATGCTTATGAAAAACGGGATCAGGTCGGCTTGATTGCGTTTCGCCGACAGACAGCGGAGGCGTTACTGCCGGTTACCCGGAGTGTGGATTTAGCCCGTAAATGTCTCCAATTTTTGCCGACCGGCGGAAAAACGCCATTGGCGGAAGGATTGCGGACGGCGCTTTTGGTGCTGCAATCGTTGCAAAAAAGAAAACGGGAACTACTACCGGTCTTGGTGTTGGTTACCGACGGCAGGGCTAATTGTAGTGTGACGGATAGCGGTGACGCCATAGCCGATGCGCTTAGGGCTGCTGGTAAAATCAAAAGAGCCGGTATTCCCGGTGTGGTAATTGACACCGAAACCGACTTTGTCAAATTAGGAGTGGCGCGGCAGGTAGCCCGGGAGAGCGGGTTCGCTTATTACCGCCTGCAGGAATTGTCGGGCCCCAAGATAATTAACATTGTAAAAAATTTATAACGTATTAGAAAAAACAACAATTGAATATGGAATGAGATAGGCGCCTATATAGGCTTAATAGAGAAGTCCGGTGCAACGCCGGCGCGGTCCCGCCACTGTAATGGGGAGCGGACCCAAGTAACGCCACTGGGATGAAAGTCTTGGGAAGGTTTGGGCGAGCGAAGATCCAGAGCCAGGAGAACTGCCTGTTAAAAAATCACCGTTTTACCCACGAGATATGGGGAGGGGATTGTCTTGCGTTTGCCGTATTCCTTCCCGGCCATGGCCGGGGTTTTGATTGGAAAAAGCACTCAACCCTCCGCCGAATCGCGGAGGGTTTAACATTTTAGCGGCGTTCATCGCAGGAGGTGGTTTCATCTAGCAAACTAATCAGGTTTGATAATACGGCTACAAGAGCTGCAAGAAAGGAAGTATTCAAAAAATGAAACGAAATCGAAGGAACAATATTATTATACTTATAGTAGCGGCGCTACTGATTCTGACGCTACCGGCGATGGCCCTGGGGGAGTCAACTCCAGAATCCACTGAAGCTGAATCCAGCCAAGATTCCCCTTCCGCCGACCAGGAAACGGCTCCGGAAGAAGTAGTCGTTACCGCGTTGCGGGTTGAATCCAAAGATATCCTCACCCCCGCTTATGTCGACTCCTATACCCAAGAGGAGTTAAAGGATACTGGCGCCACTAACGTGATGGACGCGCTCCAGTTTACCGAAGGTATTGCCTATAACTCCATGTGCCCGGGCGGGCAATCGTGGGGGACGATGACCTCTAAAGCGGTAATTCGCGGGGCGGAGCGCGGGACCTTGGTCTTGGTGGACGGCGTCAAAATGAACATGAACAGCTATTACAACCTAGAAGACATTTCCCTTGAAAATGTGGAGCGAGTGGAAGTCGTCAAAGGCGCCGCCTCGGTTTTATACGGCAGCGAAGCCTTTGGCGGAGTGATTAACATTATCACCAAAAAAAGGGTTAATAACCGCGTCACGCTGTCCGGGGGGAGTTATGGCCAGATTAACCACTCTCTGTCGTTACAGAAAGGCAACTTCAGTATTACCGGAGTGTTGCAAAAGATAGACACGGTCAAAAATCTTTCCGACAACGGCATGGGGCTGGGGGACAGTGATAAGAAGTCTTTTCAATGGTCATACCGGTTTAATGACCAGTTGACTCTAACCCATAGTCATGTTGAAAATAAATATTTGATTAATAAATACGCCAGTAGTGGCGACAGTTATGACTGGGATACCAAATCCTTGCAGTACCAGTACGACGACACTAAAGATTATCTCCGCCTCTGTTACCAAGGCGTACAATGGAAGTTTAATGTTTACGGCAATTGGCAGGACCGGGATTATGACAAAGATACCGGCTTGAATACCGCTAGTCCAACCCATTATGCGAAAGAAAATTATCAATTCTCCGAATATGGAATTGATAGCCAGACAACTTGGGATACTTCTTTCGCCACTTTCCTGGGCGGATTCGGTTATTCGCGCGAAAACTATCAGGACCGCGACTATATTGTGAAGGGGAGCGCCTCCGATACACTAGTCGACCAGTCGCGTAATGGTTGTTTCCTTTTTTTGCAAGGGACAAAAACTTTCGGGGAATTGACGACCGTAATTCTCGGCGCCCGTCAGGAATATAATGATAATGGCGCCAAAGAGGATATTACCGCTTTCTGTCCTCAATTACAAGTATTGCGGGCACTTTCCGTCAATCGGTCTTACTATATCAATATCGGAAAATCATTTAAAATGCCTTCTTTAAAACAACTGTACGATGAGACCGGGGAACTTGCGGGAGCCAACGCCGACCTGGAATCGGAGGATGGCTGGAATTATGAGACCGGTTTCAAATGGAAAGGCGGCGATCGTAGTTTGAAACTGGCGGCGTTTCATATGGACTATGATTCCATAACTTATGTTAATGTTAATAAGGGGACCAGCCTTGACGCCTATTATCTGCCGCAAAATATTCCTTTCCGCAACACCGGTATTGAATTAAGCTACAGCAGGCAGTGGAATCCGGCCTTCAGCTATATCGTGGGGATCAGTCTCGGCAATCCGGAGCAACGCACCGACGGCGTCTGGGAAGATGTCTATGGCAAAGTGCAGCTTAATACGACTTTGAAGTATAAGTATAAGCAATGGGCCGCCAATCTCAACGCCAATTATTTCACTGACCGGGCCTACACTGAAAAACCGCAGTTGCCGGTGAATTTAACCGCCGCCTATACCATTGGTCAAAATAACACCGTTAACCTAGCCGTCACCAATCTGCTTGACCGGCGCGATATCAACACCCATGGCTCAACCTACTATTATGCGTTGCCCCGCGCCACCACGCTGAGTTATACCCATCGTTTTTAGCGGTAAAACCGGTTCGGCTCCGGCTATACTTGCGATTACCGGAAAAGAGGCGAAATGGAATGTTGCGCTTGAAGCGTAAATATTATCAAATGGGATTTTATTTGTTACTATCCGGGATGCTGCTGGGGGGACTGACGCCCCTCCGGCCGCCGGATCGGACCGTCAATGCGGCTTCTTATCTGACCATAACCGACGACCTCGGGCGAAGCGTGACCCTGAAGAAAAAACCGGGACGAGTTGTGGTTATCTCGACCAGTCTATTAGATTTGTATTATGGAGTCGGTGGCAAGGCAGTGGGACGGATCGCGTCCAGCCACAAGGTCCTGGCGCCGGAGACGGAGCGTTTACCGGTAGTGGGGCGGATTGGCCTGATTGACCCGGAAAAGCTGGTTGCCTTGCGGCCCGATCTAATTATTTCCCTTGAAGGGACCAGCGAAAAATTAATCCCGGTTTTGACCAATAACAAACTGCCGATCATCTTTTTGCGTCTGAAAACTTATAACGATGTCCGGCAAAAAATCAAACTATTTGGCTTGATTGCCGGTACTGAAGGACAGGCTTCCCGGCAGAGGCGGCTCTTGGCTGACCGAATGCAAAAGATCACGGCGAAGTTACCGGCGAAATCAAAAAAAATCGTTATTTTACACGCAACCGCGAAATCGGTCACCGTGGAACTGGAAAACAGCCTGACCGGGAGCATCGCCAAAATGTTGCGGCTTGAAAATATTGCGGCCGGCAGTAAAAGAATTAGAGGTGATCCGGACGCTACCCCCTATAGTCTGGAGCGATTGGTGGGGGGTGACCCCGACCTGATTTTAATTACGGTGATGGGAAATATGACCAATATTGAACGCCGGATCCGGGCGGACGTGAAATTCAATCCCGCTTGGGCCAATTTACGGGCCGTCCGGAACCGAAAAGTCTTTTTTCTTCCGTACCGGCTATTTACCTTCAATCCGGGAATCCATTATGATCAATCCGTGGCCTATCTGGCGAAAATTGCCTATCCCGAGGTTTATGCCAATGCTAAATAATTATGACGGGTCCCGGATTATGCCCCGTCGGTCCGGAGGAGACCTCCGGCGCCGGCGGATCTTGGTAATCATCGGTTTAATGGCGCTGGCTCTGGTGGGGATGTTGATTAGCTTGATAAAGGGGGCCGTCGCCATCTCCTCCCGGGATATTTTAGGTATTCTGGCATCGGGGGTTGTCAAAGATACTGAATCCCAGATCATCTGGAATATTCGGTTACCCCGTACCTTGGTCGGGGCTTTGGTCGGGATCAATTTGGCTCTTTCCGGCGCTATTTTGCAGGGCGTCATGAAAAATCCCCTGGCCGACCCGCAGATCATCGGGATTTCCTCCGGGGCCGGTTTGGCCGGTGTATTAATCTTAATCGTGTTTCCCCAGGTAGACTACTTGATTGTCCCCATGGCGTTTTTGGGCGCAATGGTTGCGGCAGCCCTCATTTATATCCTGGCCTGGAAAGACGGGATTAAACCGATGCGGATTATTCTCGCCGGTGTCGCCGTATCAGCATTTTTGGGAGCGGGGATCTCGGCCTTAATGGTATTTTACAGTGATCGGGTCCACGGCGTCCTGATGTGGATGGTTGGCGGATTATCGGCCCGGAGCTGGCCTCATTTTGCCATTATCGCCCCTTACACGCTGATAACCGGCTTTTTGGCTTTGGCCGGAACCAAACGTCTCAATATTTTGGCATTGGGCGACGAGGTTGGACAAGGGTTGGGACTTAATGTTGAAGTGACGCGTTTCTTTTTTACCGCCGTCGCCGCCTTATTAGCGGCCAGCGCCGTAAGCGTCGTCGGCCTATTGGGTTTTGTAGGCCTGATTGTCCCCCATATGGCGCGTCTCTTAGTTGGTTCGGACTATCGCTATCTGCTCCCCGCCTCCGGAATATTAGGCGCGGCTGTGGTTACCTGTAGCGATACCATTGCCCGGACAATCTTTGCGCCGGTGGAAATACCTGTGGGAATCATTATGGCCTTCTTGGGAGCGCCGTTCTTTTTATACCTGTTAAGGAGGGCCTAAAGATGTCCATCCTGAAAGTCGCCGAGCTTACCTTGGGCTATCAAAGCTCGGTCGTCATTGAAAAGCTGAATTTGCAACTGGAAAAGGGGACTATTTTAAGTATTATCGGTCCCAACGGTTCCGGTAAAAGTACCGTTTTGCGGGCTTTTTCCCGGAGCCTCAAACCGTGGGGCGGGGGAATTTATCTTGACGGCCGGGATATTTACCGCCTTTCGGCTAAGGATGTGGCCCGGCAAATGGCGGTTTTGCCGCAATCGCCCCAGGCTCCGGGTGATCTGACGGTGCGGGAGTTGGTCCGCTACGGCCGTTTTCCCCATCAAAACTGGTGGCGGAAGAGCCGGAGCGAAGATGAAATAATTGTGAATCAAGTATTGCAACAGACCGAATTGACCGCTTTGGCCGACCGTTCGGTGAATACCTTATCAGGGGGTGAATTGCAACGGGCTTGGATCGCCATGGCACTGGCGCAAAAGCCGCAGGTTCTGCTGTTGGATGAGCCTACTACTTATTTGGATGTTTGTCACCAAATAGCAATTATGCAACTTATTGCCGCTCTAAACCGGAAACATCGGATCACCGTGATTATGGTGCTTCATGATATTAATCACGCCGCCAAATATTCCAGCCAAATCGCGGTTTTAAAGCGGGGAGAGCTCTTTGCCGTCGGCGCGCCCGCCGCGGTGATCACCCAAAAGATGTTGGAAGAGGTTTTCGGAGTAACCGCCGATATCTGGCTGGATCGGAACGGAATACCGGTATGCCGGCCCTACGGGTTGGCCGGTCATAAAAATTGTTGAGACTAATGAGGTTTTTAGTGACACAGATGTAGATGTTCAGAATGTAAAGGAGCGAAAAAAATGAAAAAAATTTTTTGTCAGTCACAGCCCAATGATTTACATTAAAGGACTGGTAAAAAAATTCGGGGATCGAATCGCCATTGACCATCTTAATTTGGATATCCGACGGGGGGAAATTTTCGGGTTACTCGGCCCGAACGGGGCGGGGAAAACCACGCTGATTCGGATGCTGACAATGTTGACCAGGCCTACGGAGGGCAGTCTCGCCATCAACGGATGGCGGCCACCTGCTGATGAACAGCGGATTAAGGCTATTTTAGGAATTGTGCCGCAGCATATTAATCTCGACCCGGATTTATCGGTAGAGGAAAATCTTGATTTACACGGCCGGTTGCATCATCTTTCCGTCAAGAAACGAAAACAGCGTATTACAGAACTACTTGATTATGTGGGACTTCGGGAGCGGGACCATGACATGGTGCAGACTCTGTCGGGTGGCATGAAACGGCGTTTGATGATCGCCCGGGCCCTGCTGCACCATCCCCGGATTTTATTTCTTGATGAACCGACGATTGGCCTCGATCCGCAAGTGCGACGCAAGTTGTGGGACTTGATCCGCCGGATGAACAATGACCGGATCACAGTGTTACTGACAACGCATTATATTGAAGAAGCTGAAAGCTTGTGCGGCCGGGTCGCTATTTTAGACCAAGGCAGGCTGATTGCCCTTGA
>JASFQO010000005.1:0-15493 GCA_050115405.1 Bacillota bacterium | reverse complement strand
GGCGGCAGGCCTTTAAAAATAAGATAATTCATAATGTCGTCCCGGGTGCAAATCACCTCGCGCAGGGTGGCCGTACCCTTGCGAATCAGCTCTTGGGCATTGCCCAGCCACACATTGGTGCCGTGCGAAAGTCCGGAGATAAAGACCAACTCCGCAAAAGTCGTCGGCCGGGTCTCCTCCAACATTTGCCGCACAAATCCGGTTCCAAACTCCGGGATACCTAATGTACCCAAGTCAAAGCCCAACTGCTCGGGGGTAATCCCCAAAGGCGCTACCGACGAAAAAATTTTCATCGTCTCCGGTTCGGCCATCGGCACCGTCCGTGGGTCAATTCCGGTCAAGTCATGCAACATTCGGATCATCGTCGGGTCATCGTGCCCCAGAATATCCAATTTGACCAGGCGTCCTTCCAAAGCGCCATGATAATCGTAATGGGTGGTAATCCACTCCGCTTTTTTATCATTGGCGGGATATTGAATCGGCGTAAAGTCATAAATCTCATGGTCTTTCGGCACTACATACAGACCACCGGGATGCTGGCCGGTGGAACGCCGCACTCCGGTGCAACCCTTGACCAAACGGTTGGCTTCCGCCATCCGTAACTTAATTCCCTTTTCCTCCATGTAACCACGGACAAAGCCGAAGGCCATCTTATCGGCTAACCCGGTGACCGTCCCGGCCCGAAACACATAACCTTTTCCAAATACTTCCTCAGTGTAACGGTGGACTATCGGCTGGTATTCCCCTGAGAAATTCAAGTCAATATCCGGCTCTTTGTCACCCTCGAAACCCATAAAGGTCGCAAAGGGAATGTCCTGGCCGTCTTTAATCAACCTGGCGCCGCAACGGGGACAAGCTTTTTCGGGCAAATCATACCCCGAAGCAATAGCGCCGGTCTCTTTAAATTCACTGTATTTGCATTGGGGACAACGATAATGGCCGGGTAACGGATTAACCTCGGTAATGTTGCACATCGTGGCCACAAAGGAGGAACCGACCGAACCCCGCGAACCGACCAGATAACCGTCGTCCAACGACTTTTGTACCAATTTCTGGGCCGTCAGATACAGTACGGCATAGCCGTGGTCAATAATACTTTTCAGTTCCCATTCCAGGCGTTCCCGCACCAGTTGGGGCAAGGGGTCGCCATAGAGTTCCCGCGCCCGGTTATAGGACATATTGCGAATCTCAGCTTCGGCGCCGGGGATTTGCGGCGGACAAAACTCATCCGGGACCGGTTTGACCTCGCCGACCATTGCCAGGATCTGCCGGGGATTGGTAATGACAACCTCCTTGGCCAACTCCGGCCCCAAATAATCAAATTCATCCAGCATTTCTCCGGTAGTCCGAAAATATAACGGAGTATCTTTATCGCCGTCGTCATAGCCTTGTCCGGTCAGTAAAATTTTGCGATAAATCGCCTCATAGGGATGAAGAAAATGAACATCGCCGGTAGCCACGACCGGTTTACCCAGTTTAGCGCCTAAATCACAGATCTGCCGGTTATAATCTTCCAACTCCTGACGGGACTTAACCCGACCGGAATCAATCAGAAACTGGTTGTTACCCAACGGCTGAATCTCTAAAAAATCATAAAAACCGGCAATTTCCGAAAGCCGCGCCTCATCCGCCCCGTCCAACAGCGCCTGATAAAATTCCCCGGCCTCACAGGCGGTCCCCAGAATCAACCCTTCCCGCAGTTGGGCTAAGAGCGACCGGGGAATCCGCGGATGACGGTGAAAATAGTGAATATGAGAGTCCGAGACCAGCTTATACAGATGTTTTATGCCAACTTGGCTCTTGACCAAAATCAAAATATGCGAGGTCTTTAAATGCTCGACGCTGATTTCGGCGGTCAGGGAGTTCAATTGGGACAGCTTGGTAAACTGGCGGTCGGCAATCTTGACAAACGCCTTCTGCATAATTTCGGCCGCACAGACGGCGTCGGCGACCGCCCGGTGGTGATTTTCGAGACGAAGCCCCAATTCCTTGGCCACCGTGTTGAGGCGAAAATTTTTAAACTTGGGCCACACCGCCCGCGCCAATCCCAAGGTATCCAGATAAACCGGGTCCCAATTGCGGTTAAAATATTGCTGGTATTTGCCTTTCACAAACCCGACGTCAAACCGGGCGTTATGGGCGACCACAACCGCCCCGTCAATGAATGCGGCGAATTTTTCCAACGCCTCCGCGGGTAACGGAGCATCTTGCACCATTTCCGGGGTAATTCCGGTTAACTTCTGAATCTCCGCCGATATTAGCTTCTCGGGCCGGACCATGGTGCTAAACTCGGCGACTCTCTCCCCGCCGGCGACTTTAATGGCCCCGATTTCAAGCAGGTCTTCCTTATGAGGATTAAAGCCGGTCGTTTCAATATCAAACACGACAAAAGTCGTTGCCGCCAAGGTCTCGTCGGTGGCGCCGGTTACAATCGGAACTCCGTCATCCACCAGATAGCCTTCCAAACCATAGATCACCTTAATCCCGGCTTTTTTAGCGGCCTGCATCACCTCCGGGAAACAATGGACCACGCCGTGATCGGTAATCGCCACCGCCGGATGGCCGAATTTAGCCGCCAGTTTCACGGCGTCCGCCGGGTCGGCGGTCGCGTCCATCGCGCTCATCTTGGTATGTAAATGCAATTCAATCCGTTTTTCCGCCGCGTCATCCTTGCGGTCAAGCAATGCTGCCGCCGAATTGACATCGGAAACGAGCAGACTTAATTCTTTGGCATAGGAGTCAAATTGGACATTACCTTTTAAGAGTACCCACTGACCCACCGCCAGTCTTTCATCCAAGGGTTCATCTTTACGGGGAAAAATCTTAAAACTGACGGAGTCGCTATAATCGGTGAGGTCGCCCAGAAAAAATTTTTTGCCGCTTTTGGCGACCCGGCTTTCAAAACGAAAGATCTGCCCGTGAAGCGCCACTTGTTCCTGTTCTTCAGTCAACTCATGAATCGGTAGCCGTTCGCCACTGATCTTCCGGCCATAGATCACATCGGAACCGCTATTTTTCCGGCCTCCGGCGATGTCTTTAGCGGCAAACTTCGGGGCCGGCGCCATCAGGGACTTTAGCAATTGCTCCTTTTCCGCCTCCCGGCGCTGTTCGGTTTCGACAATTTGCTCATCATAATCGCCCACACAAAAACTGAGGTTAAAGTCCTCCCCCAAGAATTCATGGAGAATGGCGTTTAATTCGGCGCGCCGTCGGCTTAAAATTTCCACGCCCGCCTGGTTACGAACGGCGATCTCCAGGTTATTGCCGTTAGTTAGTCGATATTTAGCTTCGGCCAGCCAACCGTTGAGACCGGCGAACTTGGCGGTGGCCGCGCTCACAATCTGATCCCACCGGCGGTTCAGCCGGTCCTCCAACGAAGCAAGGGCCGCCGGAGAAATGATCTCCAGTTTGACCCGGGTCAAACCCGCCACCAAATCAGTTAAAGCCCGCTCCAGTTCAGCGACTGTTTCCGCCTGCAAAGACCGTTTTAAAAAAAGTTTAATCTGCCAGGTGGCGGCCTGAGTATCAACCACTATTTCCGAAATAACGCCTTCTTCCAAAATGGGGCGGATTGGAAAAGAAAAGGGGACTTCCGCAATCCCCTGAAATACTCTTAATGATTTGTTTTCCGGTTTTAAGACATATTGTGCCGGCATAGTCAAATTCACCTCAAAAACAGTTAATTGGCAGCCAAAAAGGCCTGTACTTCCGTAAGCACCCGGTCTAAAGACCAACGGGTTTCCGAACCGTCCCGACGGAATTTTACTTCAACCTCCCCATGAGCCAAACCTTTGGGGCCGATCGTAATCCGCACCGGAATCCCGATCAAATCGGCGTCTTTAAATTTCACACCCGGCCGTTCGTTCCGGTCATCCAGCAAGACTTCAATTCGAGCGGCGTTTAATTGTTGATAAATCCGGTCCGCCACTGCCACCTGCCCGGCATTGACCGGGATCAGATGCACTTGATACGGGGCGAGCGCCAGCGGCCATTTAATGCCGTTTTGGTCATAATTCTGTTCGATCGTCGCCGCCATAGTCCGGCTCACGCCGATCCCATAACAACCCATAATCAGCAACCGCGCTTGACCCGACTCATCCAAAAAAGTGGCATTCAAGGCTTTACTGTATTTGGCGCCCAGTTTAAAAATCTGACCGACTTCAATGCCCCGGGCGCCCTGCAATTTCCCTTCGCAACGCGGACAAGTTTCCCCCGGTTGCGCCATTCGCAAATCAACGTAAGCGACCGTACCAAAATCCCGTTGCGGTTCCACGTTGACCAAATGATACCCGATTTCATTGGCGCCGACTACGGTCCGGTGCAGCGCCTGGACTTGCAAGTCGGCGAAGATTTTAATTCCGGGGTCTAAGTTTACCGGACCCACATAACCGACGGGTAACCCGAAGACGGTGTTGATTTCCCGGGGAGACGCCAAATATAGTTTGGACCCGCCAACCACGTTGCCTAATTTGATTTCATTAACTTGATCATTTCCCCGGACCAAGACGGCAATATAACCCTTGTCTGTCCCATAAAAAAGCGTTTTCACAATTGCGTCCGGCGCGATCTTCAGAAAATCCGCCACTTCCTCGATGGTCTTCCGCTCCGGAGTCGCCACCTTTTGCAGCGGTTGAGGCTCAATGAAGGCCGTAGTGCCGGAGTCAGGCCGGGAAGTCGCTTTCTCAATATTAGCGGCATAATGACAATTGTCACAGTATACAATCTGGGCCTCGCCATTTTCGGCCAACACCATAAATTCCTGACTGGCGTTACCGCCGATCGCGCCCGAATCCGCTTCCACCGGACGAAACTGCAGACCGCAGCGGGTGAAGATTCGGTTATAAGCGCGGTACATCGCCTGATAACTGGCTTCCAAGGCGGCCTCATCAATATCAAAGGAGTACATGTCCTTCATAATAAATTCGCGGCCCCGCATTAATCCGAAACGGGGACGGATCTCATCCCGATATTTATTTTGGATCTGATATAAACGCAACGGCAAGTCACGGTACGAACGAACTTCGGCCTTAACTACCGTCGTAATCATCTCTTCATGAGTCGGCCCGAGACAGAACTCCCGGTCATGCCGGTCTTTGAGCCGAAACATCTCAGCGCCATAGACCTCCCAACGACCGCTCTCCCGCCAGATCTCCGCCGGCTGGACGATCGGCATCGCCAATTCCTGACAGCCTTCCCGATCCATTTCTTCCCGGATAATCTGCATAATTTTGCTTAAAACCCGTTGCGCCAAAGGCAAATAAGTATAAAAGCCCGCGGCGGCCTTACGGATCATTCCCGCCCGCAACAGCAATTGCTGACTGATAATCTCCGCCTCGGTCGGCGTTTCCCGTAAAGTTGGCGCAAATAATTGTGTCTGGCGCATTTTTGTTGATACCCCCAAAAATAAAATGTCAATTATCGCTTAATCTCTCCAGTTCCTCCCGCAAAGCGGCAATAATTTCGGTTTCGGGAACTTTGCGGATAATGGCGCCGCGCCGGAAAATCAGGCCTTCGCCTTTACCGCCGGCGACGCCCAGATCAGCCTCGCGGGCTTCGCCGGGACCATTGACGGCGCAACCCATTACGGCAATTTTCAAAGGTTGCTTCAGATCGGCCACCAAAGCCTCAACTTGGGTCGCTAAAGTCTCCAGATCAACTTGCGTGCGGCCGCAAGTCGGACAGGAAATCACGGTTGGGCCAAAATGCCGGATGTCCAAAGCCTGTAAAATCTCCCGGCCAACCGCAACTTCATGGACCGGGTCGCCGGTTAAGGAGACCCGCAAGGTATCGCCTAATCCTTCCCAAAGTAAAATTCCCAATCCGACCGCCGACCGCACCGCGCCTTTATTCCTGGTGCCGGCCTCGGTAATCCCGATATGCAACGGATACGCGCATACTTCGGCCAACTGCCGGTAAGCGGCGATTGTCGCCGGTACCGAGGAAGCCTTCAACGAAATTACCATATCGTGAAAATCCTGGTCTTCCAGCAAGCGCACATGGCGTAAAGCGCTTTCCACCATGGCGGCCGGCGTTGGTCCCTGATATTTGGTTAAAAGATCGGCTTCCAGCGAGCCCGCGTTGACACCGATCCGGATCGGAATCCCCCGTTCTTTAGCGCGGGCCGCCACCGGGGCAATCCGTTGGGGATTACCGATATTGCCGGGATTAAGCCGCAATTTGGCAATACCGGCATCAATCGCCGCTAAGGCCAGGCGGTAGTCAAAATGAATATCCGCCACCAAAGGCACTTTGGCCCGGCCGACCAAATAAGTCAGATTAGCGGCCGCTTCCCGATCCGGAACGGCTAACCTCACGATCTCGCAACCGGCGGCGGTCAATTGTTGAATCTGTCGTAAAGTAGCCTGCCGGTCACGGGTATCGGTATTAGTCATTGATTGAATCGTAATCGGGCTGCCACCGCCAATGGGGACGGAGCCGACCCGGATAATTTTGGTATTATGCCGGGTAAACATGTTAACCTCCAAAAAAACGTTTGATTACCAATGAAACATCGCCGTAGGCAACGATCACTCCCAGTAATAGTATCGCCACCATCCCCACCATCTGAGCGGCGGCTTTTTGATTCGCCGAGAACTCCCGACGTATAATTTTTTCCAAAATCATGATCACAATCCAGCCCCCATCCAACAGGGGCAAAGGCAGCGGCAGCATATTAAAGAGAAACAGACACATATTAATGCCGACCCCTAATTCCAGAAAACGATAAATAATATGAATCAAAGGCAAGCTCCCATATTGTTCGATGACCGCCGTCATCCCAATCGGACCCATAAAGGCGCCCTTGGTCTGCTTACGAGCAATCAGCTTCACGGCCAATTTGATTTGTTCCCAAAAATACCACGGTTGCAAAACCGCAATTTTCGCCGCCTCCGGGACCGGAATTTTCTTAAAGGAAGTTTCCCCTTCGATCCCAATAATATAACGTTTGAGAATTGGTGAAAAATCCGGGACCAAATAGATGATCAACCGGGTTTGGTCGGGGCGACGAATAATTTCCATCTTGAGACGACGCGCGCCGTTTTTTTGGACCATTTCCGGAATTTGCATCCATTTCTGGATCGGTTGGTCATTCAAGCTTACAATCCGGTCTCCGGAACGAATCCCCGCCTCAAACGCCGGTGTGCCCGGGGTGGCCAAAAAGACCACCGGGTCGTCTTTCAAGCCGCTCGGATGCCCAATAAAGGCAAACAGGCAAAAAGCTAAAACGATCCCTAAAATCACATTAAAGAAGGGTCCGGCGGCAATAACCACAATCTTTTTCCAAAAAGCAATCGTATGAAACAGACAGACCGGTTCCTTGCTCTCATTTTCCGCAGTTTCGGTTTCACCCTCCAAAGCAATATCCATCCCGGCGATTTTCACATATCCGCCCAACAAGATCCAGCGAAATGAATATTGAATTCCTTTCCGTTTAATTTTAGCGAGCAACGGGCCAAACCCGACGGAAAATTCATAGACGGTCACTCCAAACATCCGGGCGGTAATAAAATGGCCAAATTCATGCACCACTACCAAAATACTCAATAATAGCAGCGTCTGCCAAATCGAATTCAAATTAAAACCCAAAAAAATCCCCTCCTCTACTCAAACACTCACTATTATATTGATTTCTAAATATCGATAATTCCCACATAAACGAATAATGCTCTATATCAACCGCTGCGCCGCCTGACGGGCCCAGCTGTCAACGGCAAAAATCTCCTCTAAATCCGGGTTGGCGTCAAAAGCCTCCTTTTGATGGTAACCCATGACGGTGGAAACAATACGGACAATCCGGGTAAATCCGATTTTATGTTCTAAAAAGGCCGCCACCGCCACTTCATTAGCGGCATTAAGGGCTACCGGCAAACTGCCGCCGGTCCGGCCCGCCTGGTAGGCTAAATCGATCGCCGGGAAGAGTTCCCGGTTAACCGGCTCAAAATGCAGGGAAAGCCGTTCTTCGAAATTAAATTTCGGAAAAGAATGCGCCAAACGTTCCGGATAAGTCAAGGCCAGTTGAATCGGCAGTCGCATATCACACAAACCCAATTGCGCCAAGAATGAACCGTCTACCAATTCGACCAGGGAATGGACGGTGCTTTCCGGATGGATCACCACCTCGATTCGGTTAAAAGCCGTCCCGAACAACCAGTGCGCTTCAATCAGTTCCAAACCTTTATTAAACATGGTGGCCGAATCAATGGTGATTTTGCAGCCCATGCTCCAATTTGGATGCCTCAAAGCCTGTTCCAAGGTCACTTGGGGCAATTGGTCCGGAGATAAATGGCGAAATGGACCGCCTGAAGCAGTTAAGACCAAGCGCTCTACCTGTTCCCGCGGCCGCCCTTCCAAACATTGGAAAATAGCGCTATGTTCACTATCAACCGGAATAATCCGGACACCGTGTTCACCTGCGGCTGCAATAATAATGGCGCCGGCGGTAACCAGGGTTTCCTTGTTGGCCAGGGCAATTTGTTTCCCAGCCCGAATCGCCGCCAAAGTCGGTCTAATTCCTACCGTGCCAACCACTGCGGTTAACACCAAATCCGCTTCCGGAAGAGTGCTGATCGCGGTTAACCCGTCAATTCCGGCCAAAACCGTAAATTCTCCCGGTTTAACCAACTCTTTTAGCTTGGGATACAATGCCGGATCTCCGATCACCAGATATTGCGGTTTGAATAAACGCGCCTGTTGCAACAGTAAATCCACATTGGATCCGGCTGCCAGGGCGGTAACTGCAAACCGCTCCGGAAACTCTTGAATCACTTCTAATGTTTGCCGGCCGATGGAGCCGGTCGAACCCAAAATAACAATTCTTTTTTTCATCTATACACCAACTCGCTGCTACTTTACTCGCTACTACTTTAAAGGATTCACTTCTTTTTAAAGAGGATTGGCTTCGTAATATTTGGTTAATGCCCGGTAACAACTGCGCAAGACAATCAAAATGGCCGGGCCGAACACAAAACCCATTAACCCAAAGATTTTTATCCCGAGATAAATCATTACCAAAGTAAGCAAAGGATGAATGTTTAAATCAGCGCCGCAAACTTTCAACTCGGCCACTTGACGGATTAGCAACAGTAAGAAATATCCCGTCAAAACTCCGACGGCGCCGCCATAATTTCCAGTCAGGAAACAGCTCAATATAACGGGGAGATAAATTAGGCCCGGTCCCAACACCGGAGCCAGATCGCAGACCCCTGCCAATAAGCCGTAAGTCGGCGCTCCCGAAATTCCCATGAGACTCAGGCAGATAAAAGTCAATGCCATGGTGACTAATACCAACCCGCATTCTAATCTGAAAAAACGGGAAATGATCCGGAAGACTTCCTTTTGTAAATCGCTTACCGGCCGGCGCCAACCGGACGGGACCAAGAGCGCCGCCATTGCCAGAAAAAAACGTTTATCACGGCTGAAAAAATAGGCGGAGACCACTCCCAGCAAAATCGTCAGGGCTGTTTGGGGAAACCGGGGCAAAGAACTTACCAGTCCCACCAAAACCGGACGGCAAAGTTGACTAAATAACTCCGGATTAAAAAAAATTTCAATGTCTGTTTGCAAATTCGGAAAAAACGATTGCCAGAAAACCAGCCAACGCCGGGCCACCCTGGCCAACCATTCCGCTACCAGTGGGGTTAATTTCCATAAATGTTGCGCTTCTTGGTAAATTAATACCAATGTCAAAGCGACCAGCGTCAATACGATGAGTAACAACAATAGTAGCAACGCCGGCGAGGCAAAAGTCCGTTTCACCTTCAAGCGAGTCTCGCACCATACCACCAGCGGTTCGATCAAACCGGCAAAAACCACTCCCAAAAAAAACGGGGCCAGTAACGGCAAGACAAATTTCAACCCCAGGGTCAAGCTAATCCCCACCCCAGCCAGTCCGCAAAGAATTTTCAATTGCCTGTTTTGAGGCCGGGACCTGATGTTTTGGTCCTTAAGGCTAAAATCGGGAATGTCCAATAATTTCATTAGTATTTATCGACCGCCCGCCCTGTTTTTCGTCCTAACCTTTCGCCAAGCTGTCAGCTAATCCTAACGTTCCTGCCGCATAACGGCACAAAAAGGTATAACAATGGTTTATCTGTCCACTATCCATTGTTAACTGTCCACTATATTTTCAACCTAACGTTCATGTCTTGCTTCGCAGGACAAAACTGTGAGTGTAACTACTAACGTATTTTCAACCTAGAAAAACGGTAAAATATAAGTCACCATATAATAAACCAATGGCGCGGCGGTTAACAGACTGTCAAACCGGTCCAATAATCCGCCATGCCCCGGTAAAAACGCCCCCGAATCCTTAACTCCGGCATTACGTTTAATAATCGATTCGATTAAATCACCACATTGCCCGCCCGCCACGACGACTAGCCCCATTAAACCCATTAACGGCAGTGGCTTTTTAAAGATTATTCCCATAATTACCGCGGTTATGACGCCGCCGACCAGTCCCGCAACCGAACCTTCCACACTTTTTTTGGGGCTAATTTGCGGTGAAAGCTTATGTTTGCCGAATTTAATCCCGATAAAATAGGCGGAAGTGTCATTCAACCAGGTCACCAACACCGTAAACAGTACATAAAACAAGCCGTTTTGCCCCGGAAGATATCTAAGTAATAACATATATGCAAAGAAAAAACCAATATAGACTGCTCCAAACAGATTTACCGCCGCATTGATTAAACCGTGTTCCGGAGTTCCGTTCCACAACTCATTGGCAAATATGATAAAAAAGGTCACTACCAGCATCAAAGTTAAGAAACGTTCACTGTGGTGTAGCGGGTTGCCCGCAATTAAGGTGGGATATTCATTTATGTTAAAAATTACCAAAACCAAAAATAATGAAATCACGAGAATCACCGGAGTTTGAGGCCGCAACCCTTGAAATTTCAAAAGATCGGTATACTCTCTGATGCCCCAGCCTACGATAATCGCTACCGCCAATGCAAAAGGGAGCCCGCCCCAAAAAATCAAAGTTAACCACAATGCGCCTCCTAAAGCTCCTGAGATCACCCGTTGATTCATCAATCCGTTACCCCTCTCTTGATTCCTCCAAAACGCCGGTCTCTCCGGCTGAAGTAGTTAAGAGCCTCCTTAAATGCCGACTCACCAAAATCCGGCCAATATAAATCGGAAAAATAAAATTCCGTATAAGCCATTTGCCAAAGTAAAAAATTACTAATCCGCCGTTCTTTCCCAGGCTTGATTAACAGGTCCGGATCAGGTTGGCCCGCCGTAAATAAATAACTACTAAAAACCGCTTCGGTTAACTCTTCAGGCCGGAGCTTATCCTGCAAAACAGCTTGAACAATCTCCCGGCAGGCATAAACAATTTCGGAACGGCCGCCGTAATTAATGGCGAAATTCAGGGTAAGCTTCCGATTGGCGGCGGTCTGGGTTTCACTGTCGGCCATTAATTTCAGTAAGGTCGGATTCAAATTGGTGCGCAGGCCGATAAATTTTACCCGAACCCCGCGTTGGTCCAATTCGGTGATCTCATCACGGAGCGCTTCGTCAAATAAGTTCATTAAAAAATCGACCTCAGCCGGAGGCCGTTTCCAGTTCTCGGTCGAAAACGCATATAAGGTCAAATGCTTAATGCCCAAATCCAAACAGGTCTTGACCGCATCCCGCACCCGTTCCAATCCGGCCCGATGGCCGGCGGTGCGCGGTAATCCGTGTTCCCGGGCCCAACGGCCATTGCCGTCCATAATAATGGCGATATGCCGGGGCAGATTTGAGGCTGTGCCGGATGGAGCAGTTAAGTCAGACGCCGCTTTAATCCGCTCAAATAATTTTGCCATATTATAAATCACCCCCTTACTTGCTAACGGGGGTAGAAGCTTTAAACTTCTAAAATCTCCTTTTCTTTATGTTCCAGCAATTTTTCAATTTCCGCAATATATTTATCCGTCAGCTTTTGAATCTCCTCCAAAGCGCGTTTGCCCTCGTCTTCGGGGGTCTTCCCGTCCTTTTCCAGCGCTTTGATTTTCTCATTGGCATCGCGGCGGATATTGCGGATGACAACCCGTTTATCTTCAGCTTCTTTTTTGACTACCTTAACCAGTTCCTTACGGCGTTCTTCAGTTAATTGCGGGACCGGTAAACGAATAACAATCCCGTCATTAACCGGATTTAAACCCAAATCCGCCTTTTGGATGGCTTTCTCAACCGCGCTTAAAATCGATTTATCCCACGGCTGGATCACAATCATCCGGGGTTCGGGAACTGTAATATTCGCTAATTGATTAAGATGAGTCTGAGTACCGTAATATTCCACCATTACCCGATCCAGAATGCCGGCGTTGGCCCGACCGGTCCTGACGGTCGCCAATTCCTTTTTTGTGGCTTCAATGGCGCCTTTCATATGATTTTCGGTTTCGCCCAACAAATCCTTGATCATAACTTTTAATCCTCTCCTTTCACAATGGTCCCAATTTTTTCTCCCATGACAATCCGGCGAATATTACCGGTTTCACTCAAATTAAAAACAACAATAGGTATTTTAGTATCCATACAGAGTGAAGTGGCGGTTGAATCCATTACTTGCAACCGTTGCCGCAACACATCCATAAATTCCAAATTTTCAAAACGAGTAGCTTGCGGGTCTTTTTGGGGGTCGGCGCTATAGACGCCATCGACCTTGGTGGCTTTTAAAATAACCTCCGCCTCAATTTCGGCGGCCCGTAACGCAGCGGCGGTATCGGTAGAAAAATAAGGGTTGCCGGTACCGGCTGCAAAAATGACAATCCGATTTTTTTCCAGATGACGCGTTGCCCGTCGTTTAATATATGGTTCGGCGATTTGCCGCATTTCAATCGCACTTTGCACCCGAGTCGGTATGCCGTGTTTTTCAAAAGCGTCTTGTAAAGCCAAAGAATTAATAACCGTCGCCAACATGCCCATATAATCAGCCGTGGAACGGTCAATTCCCGCATGACTACCGACCGCGCCCCGCCAAAAATTACCCCCGCCTACCACTACGGCAATTTGCACTCCCAGATCCAAGACTTCTTTAGCCTGACCGGCAATTTTATTGACAATTTCCAAATCAATCCCAAAACCTTTATCGCCGGCCAACGCTTCTCCGCTCAGCTTCAATACAATCCGTTGATATTTCGGAGTAGTCATGTCGAAGTAGCCTCCACCATCATAATATTTTCGCGTATTTTGATCCTAA
The DNA here is from genome assembly GCA_050115405.1 of Bacillota bacterium. Classification (GTDB taxonomy): domain Bacteria; phylum Bacillota; class UBA4882; order UBA8346; family UBA8346; genus DATCLA01. The sequence goes on along the minus strand of JASFQO010000005.1, from coordinate 2,304 downwards.
TTCCTGCTAGAGAATGAGAAAATCTGTGATCTCATTTTACAAAAAAGGAACACTTGCGTGTCCCTCAATATTATGCCTTAATTTGCGACATTACCTCAGAGGCAAAATCATCTTTTTTCTTCTCAATGCCTTCGCCTTTTTCAAAACGGGCAAAACGAATAATCTTAATATCTTCGCCCAACTTGGCGTTGTTCTTGGCCAGCAGCTTGGTAATAGTCAGTTCATTATCTTTAATAAACGGCTGTTCCAGTAAACAAACTTCTTTATAATATTTCCCCAGGCGGCCGACCATGATTTTTTCGGCAATAGCCTCCGGTTTCCCTTCGTTCACCGCTTGCGCTCTATAAATTGCTTTCTCATGTTCCAAAACAGTGGCCGGCACATCGGCGCGATTAACGTATTCCGGCTTCGCCGCCGCAACTTGCATCGCCAAATCACGTACTAAAGAAGCGAATTCCGGATTGGCGGCAGTTTCGGACTTAGCGGTGGCGCATTCAATCAACACCCCTATTTTTCCACCTAAATGGATATAATAATCCACTATCCCGTTACCGGTTAGTTCAAACCGGATAAAACGGCGCATCGTCATATTTTCGCCCACCGTAGCGATCAACCCCGCCATAGTTTCCGCAACGGTTTTGCCGCCGTCCATTGCTAAATTGGCCACAGCCTCCGTATCAGCCGGGGCTTGCGCCGCCACCAAAGCGGCGACTTCATTGGCAAATCGTTGAAAATCAGGGTTCTCGGCAGCAAAATCAGTTTCACAGTTAACTTCGGCCAAAACCCCGATTTTTTTATCATCGCTAATATAGGCGGTAACCAAGCCTTCCGCGGCAATGCGCCCGGCCTTTTTGGCCACAGCCGCCAAACCTTTTTCCCGTAGGTATTCAATTGCTTTTTCCAAATCGCCGCCCGTTGCCCCTAAAGCTTTTTTACAATCCATCATTCCGGCGCCGGTACGTTCCCGAAGCTCTTTAACGCCGGCGGCAGTAATTTCGGCCATGATCATTCCTCCTTATCCTCTAAATACCTAAATTTCTTCGGCCAACTCCTCGGTTGCAGCCGCTTTTTCGGCGCCCGCTTCTTCAACATCTACCGTGTCGGTCAATTGCTCACCCTGACGCGCCTCAAGTACCGCCTCGGCGATTTTACCGGCCAGCAGTTTTACAGCGCGGATCGCGTCGTCATTACCGGGAATGACGTGATCAATTTCATCCGGGTCACAGTTAGTATCGACAATTCCGATAGTCGGAATACCTAAATTGAGCGCTTCCGCTACGGCGTTGCGTTCTTTACGCGGGTCGACAATAAAAATAGCGCCCGGAAGTTTATGCATATTCCGGATACCGGACAAGAATTTTTCCAATCTGGCCCGTTCTTTATTCAGTTCCAAAACTTCCTTCTTCGGGAGCAAATCAAAGGAACCGTCCTGTTCCATCTGTTCGATCTTGCGCAACCGGTCAATCCGGGAACGAATGGTTTTAAAGTTGGTTAAGGTGCCCCCCAACCAACGTTGCGAAATATAGGGCATCCCACAACGTTCCGCCTCGTCTCTAATCGCATCTTGAGCTTGTTTTTTAGTGCCGACGAATAAAACCGTTTCGCCGTTTTCAACTACCGAACGGGCGAAGTTATACGCCTCATCCACTTTTTTGACAGTTTTTTGGAGGTCGATAATATAAATACCGTTCCTCTCGGTAAAGATGTACTGAGCCATCTTCGGGTTCCATCGTCTTGTCTGGTGACCAAAATGTACGCCTGCTTCCAATAATTGTTTCATGGAAATCACAGCCACATTAGCCACCTCCTTTCCAATTTGTTTTTTCCGCCGCTTTGTTCATCTTTTAAATCCATCTCCTAGTAAAGCGTTCCCTTAAATTGGGAATCAATCTACTAAATACGACCGTAACATTCAGACCTTGCTACCGGCTTTTGGGAGACACAAAATTTAAAATCGCAAAGCGTGTGTAATCACACCGCTAATTAGTATAGCATTCTTAGGTTTATCTGGCAAGAGTTTATTTAATAATCTTTCTATACAAGGTAAATGACTCTTGAAAGGCTTTTAAAATCACCCGCAATTTGGCTCCGGTCTGCGTCCCGGCCTTGCGGGGATAATGATGCACCCCGGTCTCAATCATTTTACAACCCAGTTTTTTGAGCTTCGCCAATAGCTCTACATTGATTAAAGCGCCGGTAGACTCAATGCGGATATTGGCAAAAACTTCCCGTTTAAATAATTTAAAAGCACAATCGATATCTTTCACTTTAATGCCGAACAATAAACGGGCCCACATTTTCCAT
>JASFQO010000004.1:0-15723 GCA_050115405.1 Bacillota bacterium | reverse complement strand
AGAATTTGGCGTATCCGCCGCCGCTCCGGTAGCTGTCGCCGCCGCTCCGGCCGCCGCCGCTCCGGTTGTCGAAGAGAAGACCGAATTTGATGTGATCTTAACCGGCGCCGGCGCTCAAAAAATTCAGGTAATCAAAGTAGTGCGCGAAGTGACCGGCTTGGGTTTGAAAGAAGCCAAAGACGTGGTTGACAGCGCTCCAAAAGCGGTTAAAGAAGGAATTAGCAAAGCCGACGCCGAAGCCCTTAAAGCTAAATTGGAAGGAGTCGGCGCTGCTGTTGAAGTAAAATAACCTGGAGGCTTGATGCTGGAAGCTGGAGGCTGAAAAAACCGGGGCAACCTGGAGGCTGGATAAAACCACTGATTTTTTTGCAGTTAGGGTGAAAATTCGTCAGAAGTTACACTCACAGTTTTGTATCGAAGCGTAGCTAGACATAAACGTTAATAAGGTCGTTGACTTCCAGCCTTCAGCCTCCAGATTCCAGTAGACATACTTGTTATTTTTTTCCTTTTTTCTAAACTTTACCAAAAGAGGCTAAATTTTTTAGCCTCTTTTCAATTTTATACTTGACAGCAATAATCGGCTATGATATTATTTATATCTGCTGATTAAATAATCCCATATCGCGACTATGCCGCAAACAAAGCAGTACCAAAGATGTCGCGCTTAAGTTAAGGGATTATTTCTTCTCAAAAAGTTTACCTTTAAGAAGAATAGTAGTTGAAATTAAATTTATAGATGGATGAGGGTTCACAATTCTTAAACAGAATAAATGGTTTAACTTAATTGCATAATCACGCCTTAAAGCGAGGATAACCTTGTGTTACCTTGCTTTGATTTGTTTGGAACGCTTTTGTAATAATAATACTGAAGAGGTGACTAGTTTGCAGGCTGCCGACATCGGACAACGTAAACGGGTAAGCTTCGGTAAAATTGAAGAAATTTTGGATATGCCGAATCTGATAGAAATCCAGCAAAAATCTTATCAGTGGTTTTTGGATGAAGGTTTACGGGAGATGTTTCATGATATCTCACCGATTCAAGATTTTACCGGAAACCTCGTGCTGGAGTTTATTGACTATGCTTTGGGAGAACCCAAATACCCCGTTGAGGAGTGCAAGGAGCGGGACGCTACTTTTGCGGCCCCTTTAAGAGTGAAAACCCGCTTAATTAATAAAGAGACCGGTGAAGTTAAGGAACAGGAAGTTTTTATGGGTGATTTTCCGTTAATGACTGAAAAAGGCACTTTTATCATTAACGGCGCCGAGCGGGTCATTGTCAGCCAGTTGGTCCGTTCGCCCGGCGTCTATTTCGGTCGCACTCAGGATACTACCGGCAAATATATTTATAGCGCCAGTATTATCCCTAACCGGGGCGCCTGGCTCGAATTTGAATTTGACGCCAATGATGTTTTGCATGTCCGGATTGACCGGACCAGAAAGATCCCGGTGACGATTCTTCTCAAAGCATTGGGTTTAGGTAATAATTATGAATTGAATGAGTTATTTAATGACCATGAGAGTATTAAAAACACCTTGGAGCGTGATAACACCCAAAATGAAGAGGAAGCCTTAATTGAGATTTATAAAAGGTTGCGTCCCGGAGAACCGCCGACGGTGGATAGCGCCCGTTCCTTGTTTGAGACTTTGTTTTACGACGCGAAACGTTATGATTTGGCGGCGGTGGGGCGTTATAAAATTAATAAAAAATTAGGCGCCGTAAATGTAATGAAGGATCTTAACCTGAAAGTCGATTCGACCGGTCAGGCGGTTGCCGGACATGACGTCTTAAAAATTTTGACTAAAAATGATGTCGCCATGGTCGTTAAATTTTTATTAAACCTCTTGGATAACGGCGGCGATGTTGACGATATCGATCATTTGGGCAACCGGCGTTTGAAATCGGTCGGGGAATTGTTACAAAATCAATTTCGGATCGGTTTATCCCGGATGGAGCGGGTGGTCCGGGAACGGATGACCATTCAGGACATTGAAGTGATTACGCCGCAAGCCTTAATTAACATTCGTCCGGTAGTGGCCTCGATCAAAGAATTTTTCGGGTCCAGTCAATTATCGCAATTTATGGATCAGACCAACCCTTTGGCGGAATTGACCCATAAACGAAGGTTATCCGCCCTGGGACCGGGAGGTTTGTCGCGGGAGCGGGCCGGGTTTGAAGTTCGGGACGTGCACCATTCGCACTATGGGCGGATGTGCCCGATTGAAACGCCTGAAGGTCCGAACATCGGCCTGATTGGTTCCTTAACTACCTATGCCCGAATTAATGAATTCGGATTTATTGAAACCCCCTATCGCCGGGTCATTGACAGTAAGGTCAGCGATCAGATTGTTTATCTGACCGCCGATGAAGAGGATAAATTTATTGTCGCCCAGGCGAATGAGCCGTTTGACCCCAAGACCCGGGAATTTATCCACAACCGGGTTTCCGTCCGGCATCGCGAGGATATTCGCGAAGTCCACAGTAATCAGGTCCAGCTGATGGATGTTTCGCCGAAACAATTAGTCAGCATCGCGACCGCCTTGATTCCCTTTTTAGAAAATGATGACGCCAACCGCGCTTTGATGGGTTCGAACATGCAACGTCAGGCGGTTCCGCTGTTGCGGACCGACGCCCCATTGGTCGGCACCGGGATGGAGTACAAAGCGGCGGTGGATTCCGGAGTAGTCGTGATCGCCAAAAATAAGGGTGTGGTCCAAAAGGTCACCGGGAATCAAATCCGGGTCAAAACCGACAAAGGGCCGATGGATATTTATAAATTGTTAAAATTTAAACGTTCCAACCAAGGAACTTGTTTCAATCAGAAGCCAATTGTCAAAGAGGGGCAACTGGTGGAGGCGGGCATGGTCATCGCCGACGGGCCCTCCACCGACGAGGGCGAGTTGGGTTTGGGCCGCAATATCCTGGTTGCCTATATGACGTGGGAAGGCTACAACTATGAAGACGCGATTTTGATCAGTGAAAAATTAGTGATGGAAGATGTCTTTACATCGATCCATATTGAAGAATATGAAGCGGAAGCCCGTGACACCAAATTGGGCGCCGAGGAAATTACCCGGGATATTCCGAATGTGGGCGAAGGAGCTTTGGATGACCTTGATGAGCAAGGTATTATCCGGATCGGCGCCGAAGTCCGGCCGGGCGATATTTTAGTCGGCAAAGTCACTCCCAAGGGGGAGACCGAATTAACTGCCGAAGAACGGTTATTACGGGCAATCTTCGGCGAAAAGGCCCGGGAGGTAAGAGATACTTCCTTGCGGGTACCGCACGGCGAATCCGGCCGCATTGTGGATGTTAAAATTTTTACCCGTGAAAATGGGGATGAGTTGGCGCCGGGAGTCAACCGGTTGGTGCGGGTCTATATCGCCCAAAAAAGGAAAATTTCCGAAGGCGATAAGATGGCCGGACGTCATGGCAATAAAGGAGTGATCGCCAGAATTCTGCCGATGGAGGATATGCCGTTCTTACCGGACGGCACTCCGGTAGAGATTGTCTTAAATCCGTTAGGGGTGCCTTCGCGGATGAATATCGGACAGATTTTGGAGACTCATTTGGGCTGGGCGGCCAAGACTTTGGGGATCAAAGTGGCGACCCCGGTCTTTGGCGGCGCGAATGAGCAGGATATTATTAATTGTTTGCGTAAAGCCGGATTGCCGGAGAATGGCAAGACGCGATTGTTTGACGGCCGGACCGGTGAACCGTTTGATAACACGGTAACGGTTGGCTATGTCTATATGTTGAAACTGGCTCACTTGGTTGACGATAAGATTCATGCCCGTTCCACCGGCCCGTATTCCCTTGTGACCCAACAGCCGTTAGGCGGTAAAGCCCAATTTGGCGGGCAGCGTTTTGGCGAAATGGAAGTCTGGGCTTTGGAAGCTTATGGCGCGGCTTACACTCTCCAGGAATTGCTGACGGTGAAATCCGACGATGTCATCGGCCGGGTCAAGACTTATGAAGCAATTGTTAAAGGGGAAAATATTCCGGAACCGGGCGTCCCGGAGTCATTTAAAGTTTTGATTAAGGAACTGCAGAGTTTGGGGTTGGATGTGAAGGTGCTGACCGAGGAGTCGGAAGAGGTCCAAATTAAAGAAGAAGACGACGATATCAAAGAAATGGCTAAAGAACTGGGAATTGAGATCGATACAACCGGTAGCGACGGCGTAGTATATGATGAAGAAGCCGACATCGAAGATGGTTTTGAGGATGAGGATGAGGATGAGGATGATGAGGATGATGAGGATGACGACGAGAATGAGGATGAGGATGAGATTGAGGAAGACGAAATTGATGACGAAGATTTTGAAGTGGATTTTGACGATGATGTTAATGTTAATAAAGAAGCCTAATTTTGTTTGGACAATGGATCACCGATTTTAAGGAGGGAATCCCTTTGCTGGATGCCAATAATTTTGATGCTTTAAAAATCGGCTTGGCTTCTCCCGAGCAGATCAGGGCCTGGTCGAGCGGGGAAGTTAAAAAACCCGAAACTATTAACTATCGTACCTTAAAGCCCGAACGGGAAGGGTTGTTTTGTGAAAAAATCTTCGGTCCGACCCGCGACTGGGAATGCCATTGCGGTAAATATAAAAGGGTGCGTTATAAAGGGATTATTTGCGACCGCTGCGGTGTTGAGGTCACCCGTTCCAAAGTCCGGCGGGAGCGTCTGGGACATATTGAGTTGGCGGCTCCGGTTTCGCATATTTGGTATTTTAAAGGTATTCCGAGCCGCATGGGTTTATTGCTTGATATTTCTCCCCGTCATTTGGAAAAAGTATTATATTTTGCGTCATATATAGTGATTGATTCGGCTAACGCCCCTTTAACCAAAAAACAATTATTATCGGAAAATGAATACCGGGAAGCCCGGGAGAAATACGGGTCGGCTTTTCGCGCCTTAATGGGCGCCGAAGCCATCAAGGCGTTGCTGGAAGAGATTAATCTGGAAACGTTGGCCGCCGAATTGAAGAAGGAGATTCGGGAAGTGAGCGGCCAACGTCGGGTGCGGGCGATCCGCCGGTTGGAGGTAGTCGAATCGTTCCGTAAGTCCGTTTGTCGTCCCGAATGGATGATTATGGATGTCGTACCGGTAATCCCGCCGGAACTCCGTCCGATGGTCCAGTTGGACGGCGGCCGTTTTGCCACTTCGGATTTGAACGACCTTTACCGCCGGGTAATTAACCGTAATAACCGTCTGAAACGTTTGTTGGAGTTGGGGGCGCCGGATATTATCGTCCGCAATGAAAAAAGAATGCTTCAGGAAGCGGTTGACGCCCTGATTGACAATGGCCGGCGCGGCCGTCCGGTCACCGGACCGGGTAACCGCCCGTTAAAATCATTGAGTGATATGTTAAAAGGCAAGCAAGGCCGTTTTCGCCAGAACCTGCTGGGAAAACGGGTTGATTATTCGGGACGTTCGGTGATCGTGGTCGGGCCGAGTTTAAAAATGCACCAATGCGGTCTGCCGAAGGAAATGGCGTTGGAACTTTTCAAACCGTTTGTGATGAAACGCTTGGTTGATAAAGGTTATGTCCATAACATCAAGAGCGCCAAACGAATGGTGGAACGGATTAAGACCGAGGTTTGGGATGTCCTGGAAGAAGTGATTCATGAGCATCCGGTATTGTTAAACCGGGCGCCGACGCTTCATCGTCTGGGAATCCAGGCCTTTGAGCCGATGTTGGTTGAAGGCAAGGCCATTCAAATTCATCCTTTGGTCTGTACCGCTTATAATGCCGACTTCGACGGGGACCAGATGGCCGTTCATGTGCCGCTGTCAACCGAAGCTCAAGCCGAAGCCCGGATTTTGATGCTATCGGCTCATAATATTTTGTCGCCGGCTAACGGACGGCCCATAGCGGTTCCAACTCAGGATATGGTTTTAGGATGTTATTATTTGACCATTGTTTACGACGGAGCTTTGGGAGAAGGTAAAATTTTCGGCGATAGCACTGAAGTCTGTTGCGCTTATGAAAATGGCGCCATCGATCTGCATGCCAAGATTAAATTACGTTTGGGCGGGCAATTGATTGACACCACTCCCGGCCGGGTAATCTTTAACGATACGGTGAAATTGGATTTGGACCCCGATCCGGTCAAAAATTTTCAGATCGGCAACTGTGTGATCGGTAAAAGTAAACTCAGCGAATTGGCGGGACGCTGCGCCCACAGTCACGGCGTAACTAAAACCGCGGAAATTTTGGACCAAATTAAAAAAATCGGTTACCGTTTTGCCACTCGTTCCGGGACCACGATCGCGATTGCGGATATTATTGTCCCTGCAGTTAAAAAGAAGATTCTTGCGGAAGCAGAACGCCAGGTGGAGCAGGTTGAAGAACAGTTCCGGCGCGGTCTGATTACCGGCGATGAACGGTATCAAATGTTCATCGATATCTGGTCCAAGGCGAAAGATCATGTCTCCGCCGCCTTAATGAAGGCCATGGATGAAGTGAATAACCCGGTTTATATGATGTGTATTTCCGGGGCGCGCGGCAATCCCTCCCAGTTGTCGCAATTGGCCGGGATGCGCGGGTTAATGTCCGATCCGTCGGGCCGCATTATCGACTTGCCGATTCGGGCCAATTTCCGGGAAGGGTTAACGGTGTTGGAGTTTTTCATTTCCACCCATGGCGCCCGCAAAGGATTGGCCGATACCGCTTTAAGAACGGCCGACTCCGGGTATTTAACCAGACGGTTGGTGGACGTGGCTCAGGATGTAATCGTCCGCGAAGAGGATTGCGGCACAACCAACGGGATTCTGGTTTCGTCGATTGTGGAAGGCGGCGAAGAGATTGAAAATCTGCGGGAACGGATCATCGGGCGGCTGGCGGCGGAAGATGTTTATCATCCTGAGACCAAAGAACTGCTGGTAGGCAGGAATCAGGAGATTACCGAAAATTTGGCCGACCGGATTGTCAAAGCCGGGATCAAAGAGATGGTCGTCCGTTCGGTGTTGACCTGCCGGAGCCGTTATGGCGTCTGTATTAAATGTTACGGCCGGAATCTGGCGACCGGAAAACTGGTGGATGTCGGCGAAGCGGTCGGGATTATCGCGGCCCAATCAATCGGTGAACCGGGGACGCAGTTAACCATGCGGACCTTCCATACCGGAGGGGTGGCCGGTGACGATATTACCCAAGGCTTACCGCGGGTTGAAGAATTATTTGAGGCCAGAAAGCCGAAAGGTCAGGCGATTGTTACTGAACTCAGCGGAGTTTGCCGGATTGCCGAAGTGAAAGGAATTCGCCGCATTACCGTCACTGCGGATACCGGTGAAGAAAAAGCCTACCAGGTTCCATTCGGTTCCCGGATTCGGGTTAAAGAAGGCTATACCGTGACCGCCGGCGATCTTTTGACCGAAGGCTCGGCTAATCCGCATGATATTTTGAAAGTCAAAGGCATTTACGGTGTTCAGATGTATCTGGTCCAGGAAGTGCAGAGCGTTTACCGTTCGCAAGGAGTGTGGATTAACGATAAACACATTGAAGTAGTGGTCCGGCAAATGTTACGGAAACGCCGGGCGGAAACCGCCGGGGATACCGAACTGTTACCCGGGGGGTTGGTAGATGTCTTTGAATTGGAGGAAGAAAACAACCGGGTCGAGGCCGAAGGCGGCGAACCTGCGGTAGCCCGTCCGGTGCTTTTGGGAATCACCAAAGCCTCTTTGGCGACGGATAGTTTCTTATCGGCGGCATCTTTCCAGGAAACCACCCGCGTCTTAACCGAGGCTTCGATTAAAGGTAAAATCGACCCGCTCCTGGGACTGAAAGAAAATGTGATCATCGGGAAATTGATTCCGGCCGGGACCGGGATGTCGCGTTACCGTAATGTAAAAATCACGGTTGATTGAGGGAAAATCTTAAATATTTCTTGACACAACGGATGATTGGTGATATACTTTCCAGGTGTCTGATTTTAACCTACTTTTGTGTATCTTTGATGGTTTGAGGGATTGAAATGGCATTACCATTACTGAAAGATGTTAAAGATAAAATTGTCGGTTTAAAACAAACACTACGAGCGCTGCAACAGGGAAAAGTGCAGTTAGTTTACATTGCCAACGATGTTGATGAATCAGTAATGCGCAAAATCACGGAAACGTGTAATTTGGCGGGAGTCCCTTTGGTGAAAGTTAATTGTAATCAGTATGAAGTGGGACGGATTTGTCAGATTGAGGTTGGCGCTGCTGTTGTTGCCGTTCCGAAGTGAATAAATTCCAACAACTTGGGAAGGAGGTGGGCTGTTTGCCGACGATTAATCAATTAATCAAACATGGGCGGGAAACTGTTGCTAAAAAAAGCACTGCGCCCGCTTTAGGTTGGTCCTACAATGTTAATAAAGAACAAATGATTAAGACTGATGGAAGTCCCCAAAAAAGAGGCGTCTGTACCAGAGTGTCTACGGTTACTCCGAAAAAACCGAATTCCGCTTTGCGGAAAGTGGCGCGGGTTAGATTGACGAACCGGATGGAAGTGACCGCATACATTCCGGGGGAAGGACATAATCTTCAGGAACACTCGGTGGTGTTGATTAGAGGTGGTCGTGTTAAAGATCTTCCTGGAGTTCGTTACCATATAATTAGAGGAACTTTAGATACTGCAGGAGTCCAAAATCGCAAACAAGGCAGATCAAAATACGGCGCTAAAAAACCGAAAGCCGCCGCTGCCAAGAAGAAGTAAGGGGGAATTTTGAATGCCGCGTCGTGGCTTTATCGCCAAACGAGAGTTATTGGCAGATCCGATTTATGGCAATAAGCAGGTAACTCAATTTATCAATCGTCTGATGTTTAGTGGCAAAAAAGGGATTGCCGAATCGATTTTTTATGATGCAATGGGCATAATTGCCGCAAAATCCGGTAAAGATTCGATGGAAGTATTTCAAACCGCATTGAAGAATGTGATGCCGGTTCTGGAAGTAAAACCGCGTCGGGTAGGTGGCGCAACTTATCAGGTCCCGATTGAGGTCCGGCCGGAACGCCGGTTGGCCTTGGCGATCCGTTGGTTGGTCAATTACGCTAGTAACCGGGTTGCCGAGAAGACGATGAAAGAGAAATTGGCTGCCGAATTACTGGATGCTTACCAAGGGGTGGGCAGTTCGATTAAGAAGAAAGAAGATACCCATAAAATGGCTGAGGCCAATAGAGCATTCGCGCATTACCGTTGGTAAGCGGACGGTTTGCGTAAGTAAAGTTTGTTTTGGGGTTATTGTGGAGGTAAACATTGGCAAGAAAATATCAGCTTGATAAAGTTAGAAATATTGGAATCATGGCTCATATTGATGCTGGTAAGACGACTACTACCGAACGGATTCTTTTTTATACCGGTAAAGTGCATCGGATGGGTGAGGTACACGATGGCGCGGCCACGATGGACTGGATGGTTCAGGAGCAGGAACGGGGCATTACGATTACTTCCGCTGCCACTACTTGTGAATGGATGGGGTATAATATTAATATTATTGACACGCCCGGACACGTGGACTTTACTGTGGAAGTTGAACGTTCCTTACGGGTATTGGATGGCGCGGTAGCGGTTTTTTGTTCGGTTGGCGGGGTGGAACCGCAATCGGAAACCGTTTGGCGTCAGGCCGACAAGTATGGCGTACCGCGAATTGCTTTCATTAATAAGATGGATCGGATTGGCGCTGATTTTTACCGGGGCGTCGATATGATTAAGACCCGGTTGGGCGCTAACCCGGTACCGATTCAATTGCCCATCGGCGCCGAAGATCATTTTCAAGGCGTGGTCGATTTAATTGCGGAAAAAGCGATCATTTATACCGATGATTTGGGTACACATAGCGAATCTACCGCTATTCCCGAGGATATGCGGGAAATTGTCGCCGATTACCGGACCAGGATGATTGATGCGGTTGCTGAATTTGACGATGCAATGATGGAACGATACCTTGAGGGTGAAACCTTAAGCCAGGAAGAGATCATCGCCGCAATTCGCAAGGCGACCTTAAGTACCAAAGTAACTCCGGTCATTTGCGGCTCCGCTTTTAAAAACAAAGGCGTCCAGATGCTTTTGGACGCAGTGGTTCATTATTTGCCGTCTCCGGTGGATTTGCCCCCGGTAGTCGGCGCCGTACCGGGCGAAACAACGGAAATTACCCGTGAATCCAAAGATGAGGAATCTTTTGCCGCTTTGGCGTTTAAAATTATGGCCGATCCTTATGTCGGCAAACTAGCCTTTTTCAGGGTTTACTCCGGGACGTTGAAGGCCGGATCTTACGTTTTAAACTCAACCAAGAATAAACGGGAACGGGTGGGCCGTCTCCTGAAAATGCACGCCAATCACCGCGAAGAAATAGACGTGGTTTGCGCCGGAGATATTGCGGCGGTAGTCGGTCTGAAAGATACCACCACCGGCGATACGCTTTGCGATGAGAAGCATTCCATTGTGTTGGAATCAATGGAATTTCCGGATCCGGTGATCGATATCGCCATTGAACCGAAGACTAAGGCCGATCAGGATAAATTAGGTTTATCACTGGCCCGTTTGGCGGAAGAAGATCCGACCTTTCGGGTGCGTACCGATTCCGAAACCGGACAAACCATTATTTCCGGCATGGGAGAACTGCATTTGGAAATTATTGTCGATCGGTTGCTGCGGGAGTTTAAAGTTGAGGCTAATATCGGTCAACCCCAGGTTGCCTATAGGGAGACAATCCGGAGTACCGTGAAGACCGAAGGCAAATTTGTGCGGCAATCCGGCGGTCGCGGGCAATATGGTCATGTATGGCTGGAGTTGGAACCGTTGGAACCGGGCGCCGGGTTTCAATTTGAAAATAAGATTGTGGGCGGCGTGGTTCCGAAGGAATATATCGCCCCGGTCGAAGTCGGCGTCAAGGAAGCAATGTTAAACGGGGTTTTAGCCGGATATCCGATGGTTGACGTCAAAGTCAAGATTTTTGACGGTTCTTATCATGAAGTGGACTCTTCGGAAATGGCTTTTAAAGTGGCTGCTTCAATGGCCTTTAAAGATGGCGCCCGGAAAGCCAATCCGGTTATTTTGGAACCGATTATGCGGGTGGAAATCACTACTCCGGAAGAGTATCTGGGCGATATCATGGGCGACTTCAATTCCCGGCGCGGTCGGATCGAAGGGATGGAATCACGTGCCGGAGCGCAGGTGATTCGCGGTCATGTCCCGCTTTCGGAGATGTTCGGCTATGCGACGACAATTCGGTCGATTTCGCAAGGCCGGGCGGTTTATGTGATGTTTTTCTCGCATTATAATGAAGTGCCGCGTAATATTGCGGAAAAAATTATGGAAAAAGCCAATTGATTTAAAAAAGTTCAATGATCAGTTTAATTAAGGAGGAACAAAACAAGATGGCAAAGCAGAAGTTTGAACGGAACAAACCGCATGTGAACATTGGGACCATTGGTCACGTCGACCATGGCAAGACCACCACGACCGCAGCAATGACGCTGATATTGTCCAAAAAAGGCCAGGCCAACTTTGTCAAATTCGATGAAATCGACAAGGCGCCGGAAGAAAAAGAGCGCGGCATTACCATTAACACCGCGCACGTTGAATATCAGACCGACAAACGGCATTATGCCCATGTCGATTGTCCGGGCCACGCCGACTATGTCAAGAACATGATTACCGGAGCCGCCCAGATGGACGGGGCGATCCTGGTGGTATCCGCCGCGGACGGCCCGATGCCGCAGACCCGGGAGCACATCCTGCTGGCGCGTCAGGTGGGCGTGCCGTATATCGTGGTCTGGATGAACAAGGCCGACATGGTTGATGATCCGGAACTGCTCGAACTGGTGGAGATGGAAATCCGGGACCTCTTGACGCAATACGAATTTCCGGGCGACGATATTCCGATTATCCGCGGTTCCGGCTTGAAAGCTTTGGAATGCGGTTGCGGCAGCCGGGATTGCGAGTGGTGCGGCCCGATTTGGAAATTGATGGATGCGGTTGATGAATACATTCCGACGCCGGAGCGGCCGACCGATAAGCCGTTCTTAATGCCGGTGGAAGACGTGTTCACGATTACCGGGCGCGGCACGGTGGCCACGGGGAGAGTGGAGCGGGGCGCCGTCAAAGTGGGCGATGAAGTCCAGATTGTCGGTTTGAGTGACGAAGTGAAAAAGACGGTGGTCACCGGAGTGGAAATGTTCCGGAAATTGTTGGATCAGGCGGTGGCGGGCGACAATATCGGCGCGCTGCTGCGTGGTATTGAACGAAAAGATGTGGAGCGGGGCCAGGTATTGGCCAAACCGAATTCGATCACCCCGCATACCAAGTTTGAGGCCGAAGTCTACGTTCTGACCAAGGATGAGGGGGGCCGGCACACTCCGTTCTTTAACGGATACCGTCCGCAGTTTTATTTCCGGACGACCGACGTGACCGGGGTAGCCCATTTGCCGGAAGGCGTGGAAATGGTGATGCCGGGGGACAATATCAAGATGTCCATTGAGCTAATTTCCCCGATCGCGATGGAAGAGAAATTGCGTTTTGCGATTCGAGAAGGCGGTCGTACCGTCGGTTCCGGCGTTGTGACCAAGATTATCGAGTAAAAATCAAACTAGATTGGTCTCCTCCGGGTGAGAGGGGAGTATTAGAGGAGGGAAAGTCCATGGCCACTCAGAAAATCCGAATCCGTCTGAAGGCGTTTGATCATAAGCTGCTCGACCAATCGGCGGAGAAGATTGTCGAAACGGCAAAGCGTACCGGTGCCTATGTTTCCGGGCCAATTCCACTTCCGACAGAAAAGAATATTTATACCATCCTCAGGTCGGTCCATGTTGATAAAGATTCGCGGGAACAATTTGAAATGAGGACCCATAAACGGTTAATCGATATTTTGGATCCCAGTTCCAAAACGGTGGATGCTTTAATGCGATTGGATTTGCCGGCCGGAGTGGATATTGAGATTAAATTATAGGCGCTGATTTTATTAGTTGTTTGATAAGGAGGTGCAAGACATGGCTAAAGGTATTTTAGGCAAGAAAATTGGGATGACCCAAATTTTCAGTCCTGAAGGAAAAGCGGTCCCGGTGACCGTGATTGAAGCCGGTCCTTGCGTAGTTGTCCAGAAAAAAGCGGTCCCGACCGATGGCTACGAGGCGATTCAGTTGGGTTTTGACGCAAAGAAAGAACGTTTGGTCAATCGGCCGATGAAAGGCCATTTTAATAAAGCCGGTGTTAAACCTTATCGTTTTCTTCACGAACTTCGCGTGGCCGCCGGTGATGATTTCGCTGTCGGGCAGGAAATTAATGCGGATGTTTTTAGTGAAGGCGAATGGGTTGATGTGACGGGGACTTCCAAGGGCAAGGGTTTTGCCGGGGTAATTAAACGGTGGAATTTCAATCGGGCTGCAATGACCCATGGCTCAATGTATCACCGGCGTCCCGGTTCGCTGGGCGCTACCGATCCGGCGCGGGTCTTTAAAGGCCGCAAGATGCCCGGGCGGATGGGCCATCAACAAGTAACTATTCAAGGGTTGCAAGTTGTCAGAGTTGACGCGGGGCGTAATCTGTTATTGATTAAAGGAGCTATTCCCGGCGCCAACGGCGGTTATGTGGTAGTAAAAAAGACTGTTAAACGCGCGAAACAGTAATAACGCGACTAGGCCGCAAACAAAGCAGTACCAAAGATGTCGCGATAAATTAAGGAACTATATCTTCTTTAAAAAGTTTGCCAAAAATAGATTTTTTAATGAAGAATAGTAGAAGAAGACACTGTGAGAGGAGGAACAATTATGTCAACCATACCTGTATATAATACTCAAGGCTCACAGGTAGGGGAAATCGCTTTGAATGAAGCGGTTTTCGGCGCTAAGGTTAATAAAGCCTTACTGCACGAAGCAGTCACTATGCAGCTTGCATCGCGAAGGTTAGGGACTTCGGCAGTGAAAAACCGCGCTTCAGTTAGAGGCGGCGGGCGGAAACCCTGGCGTCAAAAAGGTACCGGTCAGGCCCGCGCTGGTTCCAGACGGTCCCCACTTTGGAAGGGTGGCGGAGTCATTTTTGGACCCACCCCCCGGAGCTATGCTTATAGTTTGCCGAAAAAAGCCAGACGGAATGCGTTATGCGCCGCTTTATCCGCTAAATTTCAGTCCGGTGAATTGATTATAGTCGACGGTTTGACTTTGGCCGAACCGAAAACCAAAGTAATGGTGGATATTTTAAGCAGGATTAAGGCCCAAAAACCTTTAATCGTTACGGCGGGGGACGATAGCAATGTTTCCAAGTCGGCCCGGAATATTCCGGGTGTGGCGATCATGGCCAGTGAAGGCATTAATGTCTATGATATCTTGGCCCACAATCATTTGGTGTTAACCAGAGATGCGGTCGGTAAGGTAGAGGAGGCGTTAGCATAATGGAAGCGCGATATTTGATTAAGAAACCGTTAGTTACTGAAAAATCAACTAAATTGATGGAAGAGAATAAATACTGTTTTTTAGTGGACCCAAAAGCCAATAAAACCCAGATTCGGCAAGCGGTCGAGGAAATTTTCCAAGTTAAGGTAAAAGCAGTCAATACTATGAATGTCCTGGGAAAAATGAAAAAAATGGGCCGTTATGAAGGCCGGCGTCCCAGTTGGAAACGGGCCATCGTAACCTTGGAACCGGGCTGCCGGATCGAATATTTTGAAGGTCTTTAAATAATTGTAAGGGGGTTAGGAAGATGCCGGTAAAAAAATACCAGCCAACCTCGCCTGGCAGACGATTTATGACAGGTTCCGATTTTTCCGAAATCACCAAGAGCACTCCGGAAAAATCATTATTGGAACCGCTCAAGAAAAAAGGCGGTCGTAATTCCGCCGGTCGCATTACCGTCCGTCATCAAGGCGGCGGACATAAACGAATGTACCGGATTATTGACTTTAAACGGGATAAATTTGATGTGCCGGCTAAAGTAGCCGCGATCGAATATGATCCGAACCGTTCCGCGCGGATTGCCTTATTGCATTACGCCGACGGCGAAAAACGTTATATCTTGGCGCCGCTGGGGATTAAAGTGGGCGATACGGTTGTTGCCGGACCAAATTCCGATATCAAGCCGGGTAATGCGCTTCCGTTAGCCAATATCCCGGTCGGTACCATTATTCACAATTTGGAATTACGTAAAGGGTGCGGCGGTAAATTAGTCAGGACTGCCGGCGCCGGCGCCCAATTAATGGCCAAGGAAAGCGATTACGCTCATGTAAGGCTTCCTTCCGGCGAAACGCGGCTGGTCAAAGTCGACTGTATGGCGACGATCGGTCAGGTTGGTAATCTGGAACATGAAAACATTTCGATCGGCAAAGCCGGACGCTCGCGTTGGCTGGGGATCAAGCCTACGGTGCGCGGTGTGGTGATGAACCCGGTAGACCATCCGCATGGCGGTGGTGAAGGCCGGTCGCCAATTGGACGCGCTCCGGTTACACCTTGGGGTAAACCTGCCTTGGGTCATCGCACTAGAAAGCATAAAGCCTCCGATCGCCTGATTGTCAAACGGCGGGCGTAAGAGAAAAAGGAGGGATAAAACGTGTCACGTTCAATCAAAAAGGGACCATATATTGAAGCCAGTTTATTCAAAAAAGTTAACGATATGAATGATAAGGGCGAAAAAAAGGTAATTAAGACCTGGTCGCGCAGTTCCACAATTTTTCCGGAAATGGTTGGCCATACTTTTGCCGTTCATGACGGGCGAAAACATGTGCCTATTTATATTACCGAAGACATGGTCGGGCATAAG
>JASFQO010000003.1:0-16615 GCA_050115405.1 Bacillota bacterium | reverse complement strand
ACGGTTTTTTCTCGTCGCTTGAGGAAATGTTGCTGGTTAAAGACGGTCCCGAGTTATATGAGTATCTGGCGCCGGAGCTTACGGTCTGCGGCAAGGTGAATTTTAATATTCTTACGACGGATCAGTTACCTTTCATTTTAAGCTGCGCCGGGTTTGAAAGCTTTATGTTGGAACAGATGGTCCGTGACTTTGAGAAATTTAAGAAGACAGCTCCAGCGGGTGAGAAACGAGTGATCAGTTTTGAAAATATGCAACATAAATTGTTTTCTCCCGATAAGTGTAGAAAGTTAAAACCGTTTTTCCGTTTTGACGGTAGTTGGAATGTGAACTTTATGAGTTTTTGCGGGTTAAAAGCGGCGTTGATGGAGGCCAGCATGGGGACGCTCTCCAGTAAGGTGACCAGTCTGGCCTTTAAGCTTATCAAATACCGTCAGGAGTCCAAACCCTTTGAATCGGTGGATGAGTTTGAAACAAAGTTAAAGGCGTTTGGAGTGAAGAAACCTAATTTTGTGGTCGCCGACTATTTCACGACCGCTTCGAAACTTTTTCGGTACCGGATTTGGGTGGAGCAAGGAAAACGTAAATATTATTTAAACACCGTCCAAGAGCGATTGGCCGGTGATATGCGGGTGAAATGGAAAGCCCGGACAATCACTTGGCAGGTATTGACCGGTAAAATGGTTCCGGAAATTCCCGAGATCACTCCTTTTGAAGAAACGTTTGAGTTAGAAGACGAAGAAGAAGACGGTAAAACTGACGGGGCCGCAGCAACGCCCACAACCGCAACTCCTGCTGAAACGCCAAGTACGCCGACTGATCCATCCGGCACGACAGGCATGCCGGGTATACCGGGAACACCAGGCGCGCCAAGGGTACCAGGCACACCGGGAACGCCAGGCACACCGGGCACACCGGGAACGCCAGGCACACCAGGCACACCGGGAACGCCAGGCACACCGGGAACGCCAGGCACACCGGGCACACCGGGCACACCGGGCACACCGGGCACACCGGGCACACCGGGAACGCCTAAGCGGCGTGGCTGAAACAGATCGGACCGAGCCGTATGGTCGTTAAATACGACGCGTCGCCAGTATATCGTTTTCTAAATAATATATCAATGTTATTTAAGTGACGATACACTAGTGCGGGAAAACGGGTAAACGGGCAACCTGTCCCGGGAATGGTGAGGAAAATTGTTAAAGAGATTAAATAAGCTAAGTATGACCAAAATAGTCGTTGCCTTGGAGATCAGCGATGATACCCTGACTTTGGTTGAGGTGCGCGGCGGAACGAAACATGCCGAACTCCACCGGTATCTGGTCTGTCAAATCCCGGAACCCGGGGTTACTGCCGCCTGGCTACGGCAAATCTGGCAAAAGCAGCAGGTAGCGCAGAATCGGGTAATCTGTATTTTGCCAAACCGGATCGTGAAATATAAAACGGTAACTTTACCGATTTTGCCGGATAATCAATTGGAAAACGCGCTCCGTCTGGAACTTGACGGCAGTGGGGAAGAGATTATCCAGATCTTTAGCCGGCGGGAACAAGATGAGATGCTGGCGGTGAGAGCGGCCTTAATCAGGAACAAGGATCTGGAGGCGTGGCTCGCGCCGTTGCATGAAGCCGGACTGGAGGTAATCTGGTCCGGTTATTCTGCCCGCGGAATTCAAAACTTTATCAATTATCACCAAGAATTTGTGGATGAAGGCTCTCCGGAAGCGGTTTATCTGACTTTTAGCGATTCCCGAGCCGAGTTTGGGGTGGTTTCCGAGGAAGCCATTATCTATCGGCGTGATTTGGCATGCGGGACGAACGATTTTCAAGGCGGCGGCAACTCGGTGTCCGAGACCGACTTAAAAGAAGAATTGCGGTTATCCACCGCGGCTTATCAGACAAGTTGCGGAAAGAAACCGCCGTCGTTTTTGTGGTTGTTCGGTAAGGACCGGGCCGCTTTGGTCCGAATCCAAAACGTGCTGCAACGGTCGGGGTACCGGATAAACTTAAGTTCCAAATCACGTTTGGCGGGGCAGGCTTCCGGAGAAGACACCGCCGGGCTCGCTCCCTTATTGGGGTTGGCCCTGGATGAACTGGGCTGGGACTCGAGTCCAAAACTCCGCGTTTATACTGCCGCGCAGCGGGAAAGACAGGGATTGGCGACTCGCCTTTATATTTGGGGTAAATTCGCCTTGGCGGCCGGTCTGTTGTTAGTGGGACTGTTACTGGTGATGCAGGCGAAAATGATCAGGGAGAATAAGGATGCGCGTTGGTTGGCGGCCCAGGCCGGTAAATTGAGGGATTTGCGCCGGGTAGAAGCGGAATCCAATACTTATTTGGTAAAAATTAAAAAGATGGAAAAATGGCTGGATTTACGGGGCGGAGAGTTGGAGTTTTTATTGGCGCTCCAGGAGGGTTTACCTGAAGATACGCTGATTAGTGACTTGACGATCGATAATGGCCTGATTCGTAATCTTACCGGGACCACTCCGTCGGTATCTTTGTTATTAAATTTTTTACAACGTAAACCGGCGTTGCGGCATTTAAAGCTGAAGGGAAATATCGCCGTGACGGAACAGGGACTGGAACGGTTTCAGTTGAATGGGGCTATTAAGGAAAAGGAGACCAAGGGAAAATGACCGGCAGGGAGATCAAATTATGGGTGTCCATTGGAATAGTGGTGACTGCGGGATTGCTTTACAATCTGGTCGCTCCTTATTGGAACCGGATGGAAGAGCAGAAAACAGTCGGCAGTGACTGGAATGAAGCTATCCGCCTCTTACGGATGGAAAACAATATTCGGGCGCGGAACCGCGCGGCGGAGGAACGATATCGGCAATTGCAACCAAAATTCTTTACCGCCAAACAGCGTGGCGTCGAGTTGGAAGTTTTGGAAGTCATCGAAGGAATCGCCGCTAACTGTGGATTGCGAATTAGATTGAAAAATACCTTGCAGCTTGCTAAAGATGAAATTGGCATAGCATTGGAAGGGACTACCGGTTCGGAAGTGTTTTACCGGTTTTTGCAGCAGTTAACCGAAGCGCCGGTTGGGCTGAGAATAAAAACTTTGCAATTGCACGGCACTCCACAAAAACGAGAGTTGGATTATCAAGTCGTGATTGGCGTGTTGCTGATCAACTAAAGGAGTTATAAGGGTGACCAAAATGAAGGAACGGATTAAACAATTTTTCTATCTTTTTTTGGCGATAGCAATTGCTTTTTTAGCATGGGGGCTCTTGAAGTTGAATCAAGCCGCCTTGTATCGACCGCAATTGCCGGAGCAGGCCGCCTTGAAACAATATTCCTTCGACCGCAAAGAGCAGGTTTTTCCACTAACCAGGTATGAAAACCTGTTGAGTGGGGCGCTTTTTTTCGGGGAGTTACCGCCTCCTCCGCCTCCTCCGCCTCCTCCCAAAGTTGAATTTAAATCCCAATTGATCGTGATTGGAGTCACCAAAGGCGCTAGTACCCAAGATGGGTACGCGGTGGTCGGACTGCAAAAAACCGGCGAAGAGGAGACTTGGATTGTCAATGCCGGATCGGTGATTGCCGGCGAACGGATACTTAGCATTCACAACGGTTATATTCTAGTTAGAAATCAAACCGGTACCGGAAAGGTGAGGCTTAGGGATTGAATCGTTAGCCGGTGGCTAAATAGCGAACGCATAACCGGGGCCGAAAAAGGGATACTATACCTAATTAAACAATAAACGGGAGGAACGATCAAGCAATGGAACGGTTAAAAGTGGGGGTAATTGGTACCGGAATGGGGTTTGAACGTCTGCACTATCCGGCTTTTCAAGAATTAAGCGACTATTATCAAGTGGCGGCCGTCTGCGACCGGGATCGGTTTAAGGCGGAAAAATGGGGCCGGATACTGGGCCTGACGGCACAGGATGTTTACACCGATTATCGTGAGATAGCGCGCCGGGAGGACTTGCAGGTAATTGATATTATTGTCCCGATTGAACTCAATTTTAAGATTGCGGAAACAGTGGCGCAAATGAACGCCGGCGCCCCAAAAGCGCTTATTTTGGAAAAACCGCTGGCCCCCACTTTGGAACAGGCCAAAGCCGCCGCAGCTTTACCGCGGCAATATCGGATTATGATGATGATTGCGGAAAATTACCGTTATAATGAAGAGATCAATTTAATTCGGGATTTGATTAGAGAAGGCCAGCTCGGGGAGGTTGACTTTTTTCAGTTAACCCGGGTCTTTAACCTGCCGGATGATATGGAGCAGGATACTTTCGCCGCCCGGGAGTGGCGTCAGCATCCCCATTTTCCAGGCGGGGTCTTTTATGATAGCGCAGTGCATGATCTTGCCGCCGTCCGCCATATTTTCGGCGCGCTTGAGGAAGTTATGGCCTACGGTCAAAAAAAAGCGGTTACTCCCCAACAGTATACGGTGGTAAATGCGATTCTCAAATTTAAAAGCGGTTTCACCGGTAGTTATACTTTTGCCAGCGCCTGTAAGGAGTGGCAACGGCCATTGTCCGGGTTGCGTATTTTTGGACGCACCGGTGAGTTGTACCTGGAGGAACGGGATGCCGGAGTGATTAACATTACTTATAACGACGGAACGAGCCAGCATCTCTCCTATCAACCGCGCCGGGGCTATTATAATGAATTTTTGAATTTGTACAATGCCTTTACCGGTAAGGAAGCCCTGGCGGTAACGGCGGAGCTGGAGTATGGCGACGCCCGGGCGACCCTGGCGATTTTAGAATCAATTGCAAATGAAACTCCGGTAAAAGTGGACGCGGAAGCTGAATTTCAACCGTTTGACCGTGTGGCGGCGCAACAGGACCGGCAACCGACCCTTCATTAGGAGGGTGTATTGCTAGATTTGGCATATTATTTTATATTTAGGGTGAAAATACGTCAGTAGTTACACTCGCAGTTTTGTGCCCGGCGCAGCCAGGCATGAACGTTAGAGAAAAAAAGTTGTAATGAGATCAATATAGTGAAATGCAGTCAATTAATTCGGGATGGTAGTGTTATGAAACGGCTCAAAATTAAAATTGGCAGTTTATTGCTGCTTTTGCTGCTCGCGGCGCCGGTGGCGGGCGGGTCCGCTTTTAGTCTCCGCCACCGGCGGGTTTACGAGGTTTGTCAGCAGATACGGCTCACCAAGTCCGGTGGTCCGGTTTTAAATTTACGGGTGGAGGCGCCGGTTTTTTTACAGGATAGCTTACCGCCTTATCAACGGTTGTTGGCCGTAAGCACCAATATGCCGTCACTCCAAATGGTGGCTTCGGGTACGGAGCCGGTGGCCGTTTATCGCTTGTCCAAGTGGCGGAAACCACGCCAAATCTTGTTGGAGTTTAATTATACCTTTGAAAGTTACGCCATTGAGTATCGTCTGCCCAAATATGCCGGCACTAATAGGGTAGAACCGCGTTATCTTGCGCCGGAGCCGGAAATCGAGTCCGCCGCTACGGAAATTACCAAATTGGCGGCGGTTTTAAGCGCCAAGGAACCTTATCCCATTGATAAAGCGGTCAAATTATTTGATTATGTTAATGCGAACATACGATATCAACGTAACGCTGCGTCGCAACATAGCGCGTTACGGACTTTACAGCGCAGGTCGGGAAATTGTGAAGATTTTTCGCTATTATATATTGCCTTGTGTCGGGCTGCGGGACTACCGGCTCGCTTTGTTAACGGTTTTCGGTTTGAACCGGCGGAATTAAAAAAAGGCGTTAACGATTTGAGCGGATTGGGTCACGCCTGGGTGGAGATTAATCTTTCCGGGATCGGGTGGGTACCGGTAGAGCCGACTTACACTTACACGGTTAATGGCGTCAAGCGGGTTAATTATGATTTTTTCGGGAAATTGCGCGCTGATGACCGCCATCTGTTATTTAACTATTCCCGCAATGGCAGCATTAGCTGTAATTGGAGCCATAACCGCCGGGTCCGTCCCCGGGTTAAGCTGGATACCCGGCTGACCATTCGGCAGATTAGGTAAGGAGAATGTATCAATTATCAAGGGGAGAGTTTTGATGGCGCCAAATGTCATCAGGATCCTCCCTTCGCTAATCTTAGCGGGGACTATTGACAAAATAATTTAACCATGTTAATATTAAACTATATTAAATTTATTTTAGAAAATTTTAACGGTGTTTTCGCGGCAAATTGTGAATAGATTTCATTTAAAAGGCGTTTATTGTTTTTAAAGGTATTCTTTTAGTGTCAGTGGAGGTGACCGTAATGAATATTAACAAGTTAACGCTGAAGGTTCAGGAAGCGCTGGGCGAGGCTCAGGCGACGGCGTTGCGTTTGGGGCATCAGCAGGTCGATGTGGAACATCTGTTAACTGCTTTATTGGAGCAGGAGAATGGCCTGGCCCCCAACTTATTATTGAAGATGGGAATAGAGCCGCAGACGGTCCTGGCCCGTTTCCGCCAGGAACTGGGCAAACTGCCGAAGGTAGTTGTCCATGGAGAAAACGGGTCGGATCAAGTTTATATTACCGGCCGTTTGAACCGATTTTTTACCGTGGCCGAGGATGAGGCCAAAAAATTAAATGACGAATACATCTCTGTCGAACATTTATTGTTGGCGATGTTCGAGGACCGGGGCGCGGCGGCCCGGATCGGCAGAGATCTGGGGCTAACCCGGGAAAAACTGCTTCTGGCAATTAAGGAGGTCCGGGGCAATCAGCGGGTTACTTCCAATGATCCGGAATCAAGCTACGAGGCATTGGAGAAGTATGGCCGCGATATTACCAAAATCGCCTCCCAAGGCAAACTAGACCCGGTGATTGGCCGGGATGAGGAGATCCGGCGGGTGATTCAGGTCTTATCCAGGCGGACCAAGAATAACCCGGTGTTAATCGGCGAGCCCGGCGTTGGCAAAACCGCGATTGTGGAGGGCTTGGCGCAACGGATCATCCGCAATGACGTCCCGGACGGACTGAAAAATAAACGGGTGGTCGCGCTGGATATGGGAGCATTGATCGCCGGCGCCAAATACCGGGGCGAGTTTGAGGAGCGCTTGAAGGCGGTCTTAAAAGAGGTGCAGCAGTCGGAAGGCCAGATTATCATGTTTATTGACGAGTTGCATACGGTGGTCGGGGCGGGTAGAGCCGAAGGGGCCATGGATGCCGGCAATTTACTAAAACCAATGCTGGCGCGGGGCGAACTTCATTGTATCGGCGCGACTACTTTGGATGAATATCATAAACATATTGAGAAAGACGCCGCATTGGAACGGCGTTTTCAGACAGTGCTGGTCGACCAGCCGACCGTGGAGGATACAATCTCAATCCTGCGGGGGTTGCGGGAACGTTATGAAGTCCATCACGGGGTGCGGATTAAAGATTCGGCGTTAGTGGCGGCGGCCGTGCTTTCCAACCGTTATATTTCCGACCGTTTCCTGCCGGATAAGGCGATTGACCTGGTCGATGAAGCCGCCGCCAAATTGCGGACGGAGATTGATTCGATGCCGGCGGAGTTGGATGAATTATTACGCCGGGTGATGCAGCTGGAAATCGAGCGGGAGGCGTTGAAGAAAGAGACCGACACGGCCTCACGGGAACGCTTGGAACGCCTGGAGCAGGAACTGGCTAATTTACGGACGGAAGCGGATACGCTCAAAGCCACTTGGCAACGGGAAAAGGAAAGTGTGCAACGTTTACGCCGGATCCGAGAAGAGATCGAGAGCGCCAAAGCAGCAATGGAACAGGCGGAGCTGCAATATGACTTGAACCGTGCGGCGGAGCTGCGCTATGGTAAATTGACCGCCCTGGAAAAACAGTTGCAAGAAGCTCAGGCGGCTTTGGAGTTAGCACCGCAGGCGCGCTTACTTAAAGAAGAAGTCGGCGATGAGGATATTGCCGCGGTGGTCAGTCGCTGGACGGGCATTCCGGTGGCCAAATTAATGGAAGGCGAGGTCCAAAAGCTGTTGCATCTCGAAGATGAGTTGCATCGTCGGGTGGTCGGCCAGAATGAGGCGGTGCAAGCGGTGGCGGAAGCGGTCATCAGGGCCCGTTCCGGGCTGAACGACCCGAACCGGCCGTTGGGTTCGTTTATCTTCCTTGGCCCGACCGGAGTCGGCAAGACCGAGCTGGCCCGGGCTTTGGCGCAATTTTTGTTTGATGATCCAAATACGATGATCCGGATTGATATGTCGGAATATCAGGAGAAACATACGGTAGCCCGTTTAATCGGCGCGCCGCCGGGATACGTCGGTTATGAGGAAGGCGGCCAGTTAACCGAGGCCATCCGGCGGCGGCCTTATGCGGTGGTGCTGTTGGATGAGATTGAAAAGGCCCATCATGATGTATTCAATCTTTTGTTGCAACTGTTAGATGACGGGCGTTTGACCGATGGTCAGGGCCGGACGGTTGATTTTAAAAATACGATTGTGATCATGACTTCCAATATCGGTAGCGGACGGATTTTGGATTTCGGCGGCGCCGCAAATTCGGAAGGGTATGAACGGATGAAAGCGGCGGTTTTGGAAGAGTTGCGCCAGGAGTTCCGGCCGGAGTTTCTCAACCGGGTCGATGAGGTGATTGTCTTCCACTCCTTATCCGAGGAACATTTGAAGCAAATTATCGAAATCCATCTGCAACTGCTGCGGCAACGCCTGGAAGAACGGCATTTGGGCCTGGAATTGACGGAGGCTGCCAAAGCCCATTTAATTCAAGTCGGCTATAATCCCACCTATGGCGCCCGCCCGATTAAACGGGCGATCCAGAAGGAGGTGGAGACTCCATTGGGCCGGTTGATTCTGCAAGGGCGGGCCTTGGAGGGGCGGACGGTGCGGGTGGATTATGACGCGGCAGCCGGAGGATTAATCTTGCGGGCGGAAGGGTGAGGTTACCAAATTAGCTTCACATTAGGATATTGGGCAATTAAGTGATCGCAGGTAATAAGCGACATATTATTTTGGATAGCGGTTGCAATGATAAAGCGATCACAAGGGTCATTGTGCAGTTGAGGCAAGTTGACCGAATGCATACAGATCGCACTGTCAAGTGGAATTTCTTGAATTCCGTGCTGAACAAGGGCTTTTTCAAACCAAATATAAGCATCTATTGGCAGTTCCAGTTTATTGCGCTTTGCCTTAAGAGCAATTTCAAAAGCAGAGATAGAGGATACAAATAGCCATTCCGTGTTATCACGGATGGCTGTTTTGGCACGAGGAGATAGTTTGGTTTGATCGGCGACCAACCACAATAAGGCACAAGTATCAAGTAGAATCATTGATATTTACCTCATTTCGGTCGGCCAGTCGGTCCCATCAAGCGGAGCAGAAGGATCTTCATGAAAAATTACCCTTTTTAGCTCCGGATCTTGCTGTAAGGGATTGACCATTTTGTGTAAAGGAATTAATTTCGCAATTGGATGACCGTTGCGACAGATAAAAACCGTTTCTTTTTTGAGTTCGATTTTGGTTAATAACTCGGAGAGTCTGGTCTTGGCTTCGTGGGTATTTACCGCTAACATTTGAACCTCCGGAGAACTTAGTTTAGTTTAGTTCAATCTTAGTATATAGTTTTTTAATTGATTTGTCAATTTCTCATCCGATAGCAGGAAAAATTTAACTTCAGCCGAACTTTTAATCATGCCGCCAACTTCGCACCTTGAAAAAGTGAATAACAAGCGATGAAATAAAGGGTTAGGCTGAGTTCGAAATAGTTGCTGATAAATGAATCAAAAAGTGACATGGATTTTCAGAAATAGCATTCATAATTATAAAAAAATCTTTTTATCTTTTTCAAAATGATGTAAGCTATACTTAATGACATTGGGACCCGAGGACCTTGGTTTATGGGGCAGTGGAACGAAAGCTTACCACTTGTCAATTCCACAATTAGTTTACCTATTTACCCAATTATATCAAGCTTTTTCTCTCAGATCTAATCTGCGAAAGAGTATTATTTATTATTTAAACCTTAGATTTAAATTAAAAACGAGAAACGAGATCGGAGCGGAAATAGATGAAAAAAATCGTGTTAACCGGAGGCGGCACCGCCGGGCATGTCATGCCGAATTTGGCGCTATTGCCCCGGTTGCGGCAGGAAGGATGGGAGATTGTCTATATCGGCAGCCGCCGGGGGATCGAAAAAGATTTGCTGCAACCTGCCGGGATTCCTTATTACGGCATTGCGACCGGTAAATTGCGCCGTTATTTTTCATTGCAAAATTTTACCGACCCGTTCCGGGTGGTTAAAGGACTGGCGGAAGCTACTTTATTGCTGCGGAAACTCCGTCCGGACGTAGTCTTTTCCAAAGGCGGTTTTGTCTCCGTACCGGTGACGATTGGCGCTTGGCTCAACCGGATTCCGGTAATTTTACATGAATCGGACCTGACTCCCGGTCTGGCGAACCGACTGGCTTTGCCGTTCGCCACGACTATCTGCGCGACTTTTCCGGAAAGCATGGCTCATTTGCCGGCAGGAAAACGGGTGTTGACCGGCAACCCCATCCGCCGGGAACTTCTGGTAGGGTCCAAAAAAGCCGGTTTGGCCTATTGCGGCTTCACGGCTGAGCTACCGGTGCTGGTAGTGATGGGCGGCAGTTTGGGCTCGAAAGTGCTTAATCAGGTGATCCGGGCGGTCTTGCCGGAGCTTTTGACCAGGTTTCAAGTGGCGCATATTTGCGGTAAAGGCCATCTTGAGCCCGGATTGGACCAAACCGGCTATCGTCAATTTGAGTTTATCGGTCCGGAACTCCCGGATGTTTTGGCAGCGGCTGACCTCTGCGTCTCCCGGGCCGGGGCGAACTTTCTCTTTGAACTGCTCGCCCTCAAAAAGCCGGCGCTGTTGATTCCGTTATCAAAGGTAGCCAGCCGGGGCGATCAAATTCTTAATGCCGCATCCTTTTCGAAGCAGGGTTTTAGTATGGTGTTGCTTGAGGAGGAGACTACGGCTGCCACTTTGCTCGCTAAAGTGTTCCAACTTTACCGGGAACGGGACCGGTTGACGGCGGTGATGGCCGGCAGCGCCTTGCAGGATGCGACGGGGGCGGTGGTCAGGTTGATCGGCGGAGCCGTCCGGTAGGAAAGGACAGGGATGGGCATGATTGTCAATAAAGAATCATGCCTATTTAAATTTTTTCCAGATATTCGTCATTCACCCAGCCTCGCACCCCGTCACGCCGTTGCACCAGGCTCCAGCCTGACTTGCGTTCCAGAATTTGCGTCCGGGCGCCTTCCGGGAGGACAAAATGCAGCGTCGCCTGGGCGTTGGGTTCAAACCGGGCCCGGCCGCCGTCTTTGATGGCAACGGTATAGGTACGCGACCGGTCGATTCCGGTACAGACCGCCAGGCTTAACAAGGCGATAAAGCTCAGCCCCGCCAGAGCGAGGAAAATTTGGGACCATGGCTTCCATTGTTCCCGCCTTTCCGGTTTTAAAATCACCAATATCAGTAGTCCGGCGAGGATGAAAAAGCAGATTGAAGCCCCAATCCAGCTTTGTTCGAGGGTAAGACTGCCGACGGCGGTTTCCCAGAGCCGGTTTTGCCAGGTTGACGCCCCTTCATTGACGTTTTGGAGCGCATAGGCCAGGTTGGCCCGGAGATCGGCGTCGCCGGGGGAGAGCCGTTTGGCTTTTTCATAATAAAGGACGGCTTGCCCGGCGTCGCCGGTTTTATAGTAGGCGTTGCCCAGATTGTAATAGAGCGGGCCGCTTTGATAACCTTGAGACGTGATCCGTTGATATAATTTAATCGCCTGCCGATAGTGGCCCTTGGCGTAGGCGGAGTTGGCGGCCGCAAAAATTGCCTTCGGATCGTTGGCGGAGTTGGTTGCGGCATTAGCCGGGCTAATGGCGAACAGAGTCAGTAAGAGCAGGCAAACTGCCGCGCCAATTTTAATGAGCGATTTCGTAAAACGAGGTTTCATTGCTATTGACTCCTTATTAATAATTAACACCCTTGCTTCCGCCTTTTGCCCGTTGCCGATTCGCCGTGACCACTGTCAGCACCAATTCCGTCAACCGTTCGGCGTCCGCCTTGGCCGGTTTGGTCCCGGTGAACCGATATTGGTCATACTGCTCAAAGAAGGCGGCGATGTTTTGCAAGGTGGCGTCGGCCACGTCGGCCGCCGCCAGTTGGCTGGTGACGGCGCCGGTAATTCCGCCGGCCGGCAAATGAAATTTAGCCGCCAGGTATTCGCGAAAGACGCGGTGCAATTCGTCCAAGTATTCATCATACGCCCCGTTTTCCAACAGCTTGGTAATTTGGCCCAGCGCTTTGCCGGCGTGGCGATCGGCCCGTAAGGCCCGGGCCAGCGGTGTGTCGGAATTTTGTTGTTCCTGATAGCGTCGGTAGTAAAAAGCCCCGCCAAGCGCCAAGAGTGGCAGCATTTGCAACAGCCAAAACCAAAGTTGCCGGTTGACTGCGGCATTTTGCCGGCGCAGCCGCCCGGGGGAGTCTTTAATATAGACCAACCCTTGCCCCAGTTGGCTGGAGCCGGAGTCGACCGGCTTTCCGGCGGCGGATAAATTAAAATTAGGATTGGGCTTGACTTTGACCGGGATCGCCGCCGCCCGCGCCGTTTGGTAACGGCCTTGTTTCGGATCAAAGTAGACCAGCGAATATGGCCCAATAGCGGTTACTTGGGTTTTTAAGGGAAAAATAATCTGTTCAAAAACAGTTTTGTTACCGGAACCGGCCTCTTTTTTAGCGGTTTTCCGCTGCGCGTCATAAACTTTAAGGCCGGAGGCGTTACCAAGTGTCGGCGCCCCGATACCGGCGAGATTGCCTTGGCCGGTCACTGTCGCCTGGACTGTAATCGGATCGCCGGCCAGGACTTCCGACGGTGTTGCGGTCACCGCCAGTTTGAACCGGCCGATTCCGCCGGAAAAACCGGCGGGAGGAGGGGGCAACGCTTTGATGGTTACCTCAAAACTTTTACTGGCTAAGCTTTGCGGATACTGTTCATAGTCATTAAAGAAATTATCAAAGAACGAATCAGAACTCGAGCGGCGTTGCACCAGAGCATTACATTCCAATGTCGCCGGGCCGAGTCGGAATTGACCGGTTTTGATGAAACTAATCGTCGTGGGGAACTCGACCACTTTAAAAGGAATTCCGTTCAGATTACGGCGGGACTCGGCCGGTTTCCCGATTTCAACCTGACAACCGTCGGCTGCTTTTATGGTGGGATAATGAACATCTTGGATTTCAATCCGGCCAATATATAACCTGATGGCGGTTTTAACCGTTTCGCCCACATAAAAACCGGTTCGGGGCAAATCCATCGTTATAAAGAGCCGTTTGCGCAATTGACTGTCCACCGATCCCGAAAGGTCCGGATCCGTTTGTTCCGTACCTGACTGTGGGGGTTGGGCCGGGACCGGCGGAGTCGCGGCTGCCGTCACCGTCACTTGAACCCGGTTGGTTTTAATTATTTTGCCGCCGGCTTTGACGGTCAGCGGTCCCAAGGTATAGGTCCCGGTTTGGGTGGCTAAGGCCGAATAGTTAAAAGTAGTTGCAGCCGAGACCCGGCCATTAATAATTTGGACTGAAGTTGACGGACCGTGATAGACAATCTGGAGGCCGTTTACCGCCTTGAAGCGGGGCGGGGTCGCGGTAGCGCTGCCAGCGACACTTACCTGCAATTGCAGGGAATCGCCCACCGCCAGAGAATCACGGTCAACGATTATTTCCGCTGAAAGGGCGTAGGCGATCGTCCCGGTGGTCAGAGTGAGCAACAAGGCAGTAATGGTTATTAATAATTTGGCAGCGAGCCCTTTCATCAAATAGTCAATCCTTTCTTTAATATATCACCAGTCCTTTTGGACTGCGGAATTATCTTTAAGCATCGGGGCCATATATTGGTCGCCGTTTTCGGCGGCATTTAACAAAGTTTGGGCTTCTTCCTTGGTCATGCCGCGTTTTTGCTTTCCGGCTTGCCCCTGGTTAGCCTGCTCTTGTTGGTTTTGCTTTTGTTCTCCCTTACCTTTTGATTCATTGGACTTTTGATCCGGAGTTTGTTTTTGGTCCCGGCCGGATTGGTTTTTGGGGTCCGGTTGCTTTGGCTGTTTTGATTGGTTGCCTTTATTGTGATCTTTCGGTTTTTGGGAGTCTTGATCCTCCTGGCTTTGGTTATTTTGCTTTTGTTGCTCGGCATTCTTCAGCCGCAGTTTGGTCAGTTCGTAATTGTATTTGGCATCCTGATCCGTCGGATCGGCCTCAATGGCGCGCCGAAAATTGGCTAAAGCCTCGCTATACAAATCCGTGGCTTGTTGTGGGTTAGAATTAGCCCCTGATTTTCCGGTTTCCGCCAATTTAAATTGGGTATTGCCTAAATGGTAATGGCATTTGGCGGCTAGTTCTTTGATATTCTTGGTCTTGCCGGAATTTGCCTCTATTTTTTGCAGCGTTTTTTGCAAAGAGTCGGCCGCCTGCCGGTATTGCCCCTCTTGGTAAGCTGCTAGGCCCAAGTTATGCAATACATAGGGCGATTCCGGCAAATCAACCGCGAGATCGGCATAGGTTTTTTGGGCGGCGTCCGTCCGGCCTGAGTTCAAAGCCTGGTTTGCCCGGGACATTCGGATGGTTTTGCCCCAGACCAGGTTGCCGATGAAGCCGAGTACTAATAAAGCCGCAATGATTCCGATCACGATAAATACCTTTTTGGTGAGCTTTTTCATTGGTCTACTCCTATCTGATGCCGCAAACGGATTTTCAGAATGGTTTTCGTAACGGCAATAAAACTTCCATCACGAGCAGAGCCAGGGCGATCAATAAGGGAATTTGATACCGGTTGATCTGCCTTTTTTGCATATGGCTGGTGGTAATGGTCCCGCCCAAGCCGGACAGTTTGTTTTTGTACAATTGCTCCAGTCCCAAGGCTGGACCGATGCCCCGGACATACTGACCATGGCCGGCGGTGGCCATTTCTTTCAAAATAGCTTCATTGAGCGCTGATTTGACTATCTTACCTTGGTCGTCTTTGAGATAGGTTTTATTGCCTTTGTCGTCTGCGGTGAGGATTAACTCCCCTTGGGGACTGCCGATCCCAACGGTAAAAACTTTAATGCCTTTCCGGGCCGCTTCCCGGGTCGCCGCCACCGGGTCGCCTTCATGGTTTTCGCCGTCGGTAATCAAAATTAACGCTTTGTTCCCGGAGGAACCGGCCTTGAAAGCCTGGGCGGCGGTTTGAACCGCTGCTCCGATGGCTGTGCCGCCTTTGGGAATGCTATAGACGTTTAATGAGTCCAAAATAGTATTAAAGGCATTATAGTCAATGGTTAACGGGCATTGCAGAAAACTGGCGCCGGAAAAAGCAATCAGCCCCACTTTGCTGCCGGGATTTTGCAACAGAAAATCCTTGACTGCCAGTTTGGCCCGTTCCAACCGGTTTGGTTTGATGTCCACCGCCATCATACTTTTGGAAGTATCAATGGCAAAAATGATTTCCAGCGCGTTGTGCGGCACATTTTGCCACCGATAGCCCCATTGTGGCCCGCACAGAGCCAGGCACAGGAAACAGAGACCCAAAATGCGTAAGACCCATTGTCTGGAAAGCAATTTCAGGCCGGTCCGGTCCACGATTTTCGGCAGGAGGGCGGCGGCGGCGAATTTTTGCAAGTCACGGCGCGTTTTGTGGCGGGACCAGACGAAAAAGGCAGCCAGAGCCAACGGAACGATAATTAATAATAAACTGTAATGAGGAGCGGCAAAAGTCATGGCAATCTCCTAAAGACCGTATTGGCTAAGATTGCTTCCGCCAGGAGGAGCATGAGCGCGCCTAGCAGGAAGTAAGGATAAAGATCTTGATAATCCAGATATTGCGGCATTTTGATCACTGTTTTTTGCATCCGGTCGATTTTGGCGAAAATTTGGCGCAGCGATTGGGAGTCGGTCGCCCGGAAATATTGGCCGCGCGTGGTTTGGGCAATACTTTTCAATAAGTCTTCGTCCAGATCGATCTGCACTTGTTGATAATGTTTGTTCCCGTATTTGTCGATGACCGGATAGGGGACCAACCCTTGCGAACCGGCGCCAATCGTATAAATGGTGACTCCAAGCGCCTGAGCGGCTTCCGCCGCGGTCTGCGGTTGGATGGCGCCCGCATTATTACTGCCGTCGGTTAAAAGGATAATCACTTTACTTTTGGCCTTGGATTCCCTGAGCCGGTTAATGGCGGTGGCCAGGGCCGAACCAATCGCGGTACCGTCTTCAATCATCCCGGTCTTGGTCTCGGCCAGGCGTCCCTGGCACCAATCATGGTCCCAAGTGAGCGGGGACAAGATATAGGGCCGGCCGGCAAAGATCACCATCCCAATCCGGTCATTCGGCCGTTTGGCGATAAACCGGCGGGTGACTTCTTTGACGCTGTCGAGCCGGTTTTGGCCGCGCTTAAAATCCTCCGCCAACATACTGGTGGAAACGTCCAGGGTAAGCAGGATATCAATTCCTTCCTGACGTACGATCAATTCCTTCCTTCCCACTTGCGGCCGGGCGAGGGCGATGATTAACAGGCCGGCGGCGGTTACCGTGAGCCAGGGTAGGTAGGGCGCATATTTAACCCGCCAGGTGGGCTTGATATCTTGCAAATGGCTGACGGTAGGGTAACGGACCGCTCCCCTGGGCCGGCTGCGTTTGATTGCCAGGACCAGGGGAAATAGCAGTAACAATAATAAGAGA
>JASFQO010000002.1:0-21171 GCA_050115405.1 Bacillota bacterium | reverse complement strand
AATGATTAAACCGTTAGGCCGTAATAAGGCAATATTTTCCGGATTAAGCGGAAAACCGCCTCCGGTCGCGATCACTACCGCCTCCGCCGGGCCCAACTCCCGAGCCAGCTCGTTTTCCATCCGGCGAAAACCGGCCTCGCCGTCGCGCCTGAAAATCTCGGTGATACTACATCCTTGACGGGCTTCAATCAACTGGTCGGTATCAATAAAACTGTAATTTAACTTTTGGGCGAGCAACAGGCCCAGCGACGACTTTCCGGTCCCCATAAAACCGATAAGTACCAATTTCATGCGTCCCTCCGGAGATGGCGCCGGTAAGCTTCGTAATTACTCCGGGTTTCCTGCAGGTGATCGCCGCCAAACTTCTCCAGAAAAGCTTCCGCCAGGACCCAACAGACCATCGCTTCCGCCACAACCGCCGCCGCCGGGACCGCACAGGTATCCGAGCGTTCAACGCCGGCCGACGCCACCTGTTTGGTGATCAAGTCCACGGTCGGCAACGGTTGATATAAAGTAGGAATCGGCTTCATCGCCATCCGCAACCGGATCACCTCGCCATTGCTGATTCCGCCTTCGATCCCGCCGGCATTATTGGTGGTCCGGTAAAATCCCTTTGCGTCATCATAAGCAATCGGGTCGTGCACCAGCGAACCGGCCATCCCGGCCGTTTGAAATCCCAAGCCGACTTCCACCCCTTTAATCGCCGGAATGCTCATCAGCGCCCCCGCCAACCGGGCGTCCAGGCGCCGCTCCCAATGTACGTGGGAACCCAAACCCACCGGAACCGCCGCCGCCAAAACTTCAATTACCCCGCCCAAAGAATCACCTGCTTGTTTGGCGCGGTCAATTTCCGCTGTCATCAAAGCCGTAGCCTCCGGATCGGGGGTCGCCACCGCCGAAGCGGCCACTTGCCTTTGATAGCTACTTAAATCTTCAGGAAGATTAGTTACCGTGACCGTGCCAATTTGAAGCACCCCGCTGAAAACAACAACCCCAAACTCCTGCAACAAACGGCGCGCCACTGCCCCAACCCCGACCCGGGCGGCAGTCTCCCGGGCGCTGGCCCGTTCGAGGATATTGCGGATGTCGGTTTGCCGGTACTTCAAAGCGCCGGCCAAATCGGCGTGACCGGGACGCGGCTTGGTAACTACGGCGTCAATCGCCGTCAATTGCCGGTCGGCCGCAATCGCGACCTGTTCCGGACCAGCTCCCGCCGCGACCGCCATCACCGCTTGCCAGCGTTCCCAATCCCGGTTGCGAATCTGTAAAGTCAGCGGCGAGCCCAAAGTATAACCCTGACGCACTCCCGACAAGATCTCCGCTTGATCGCCTTCGATCTGCATTCGGCCGCCCCGGCCATAGCCTTGCCGCCGCCGGTCCAGATCCGTCTGAATTGCTTCCAGGGTTAGCGGCAACCCGGCCGGAAACCCTTCCACGATCGCTGTTAAAGCCGGGCCATGCGACTCTCCGGCAGTTAAAAACCGTATCATTTACCCACCCCTACCATATGCAACGACAACAAACGACGTTTCAAGTTCACCAAAAGCATTAAAGCATGGCTATTTGGTTCTATATAATAGTCATTGCACATTAATCAATTTAATTTTAATACTATTTCGGTAAAATCAATAAAATCAGTCAGATGACTTTCAATAATAGTTTGAACGATCTCCAGGTTTACCGCTTGATAATTATGGACGGCAATATTTCTGAAACCCACCATAGCCTTAAGCCTTTTGCCTAAATCATCCCCAATCAGCCGCTGCTGCAATAGAAGTTCAAAAGCATCCCGACTGGTCTGGGGCAACCCCAAATTTCGCTCGGAAACAAGATGCATCGCCATATCAATTGTGGCTTCACAGGCTCGCTGAATATTCAAAATAATCGAGTCCTGTTTCGTAAAATTTTTTAAATTTTCCGGATTATTGGCGTATTCTTCTTGAATGCGATCACAGCAACGTCTGATAATCTGAATTTTATTCAAAATAATGTCATTTACCACCAGGACTCACCCCCTTTATAAAGCTATCGATGACAACCTGCCGTTCTTCATTCAGCAAAGCATATTCTTTCAAAGCCACGATTTCAAAATTGATCCGGCGATTGGCATGAACGGCGTAAATATTTCTCCCATAACCGACAATTTGGGCTTTCAGTACGGTGGAGGCTTTGCGTAAATCAATCAGATCTACTTCCCGGCGTAATTGATCGGCCAGTTGCTGGGCTACCATAAACACTTCATAGTCTACAAAGCGCCGCTCACTCCAAAAAGCAAAATCAAGATCACTTTCCGGGCGCAACTCTCCCCGGGCTGCCGATCCAAATAAGTAAACCAGTTCTGCCGCTAATTGCTCCCGTAACAAATCTACCGCCTGTCGGATCGCTTCCGACGCTAAAGTATCCGTCTTGCTCACGCTGCCACCCCCTCTCGGGTCTCGTCAACACTGGAAGCTGGAAATTAAAGGCTGTATTAATGATTAACGAATTTATCCAGTCTCCGGCCTTCCGCATCAAGCCTCCGGAAGGGCGCAAAAAGAAAATGAAAATTGGTTTTAACTGTTCACTGTCAACTGATTTTCATCCTAACGCCTATGCCTCAAGTCTGGCGCCTCCGCCGCAGTGCTATCAACGCCAGCACAATAAACACGGCACCGCCGCAGCAATCCAACAACACATCCGCCGGTTGCCCCGAGCGAAAATTGGAGGAAGCCTGAGTATATTCATCTAAGACCGCTATCAGCACCGTGGCGGTCAACCCCAAGCCGGCCGTCGGCCGACGGATTCCCCACAGATAAAAATACCGCCAAAAAAGCAGTGATAAACAGCCATATCCTATAAAATGGGCCGTTTTGCGGAACCAAAAAACCAACTGATGGGCCGTGCCGGAGGGCAACCGCCAGTGAGTCGCGAGCCAAGTCTCCCAAAAACCGCCTCCCCAGCGCACATCCTGGGACGTCTGCAATAAAAAACCGACCGTCAAGCCTAATATCAAGGTTAAATCCAAAATAGCCCATATCCGTTTTTGCTTCGTCTGCAATCGTTTTCCACTTTCTTTAATCTTTAATATAGTCATTGATTTATTTTAAAGAATGTCGCTATCAATATCGGATTTTGCCAAAAGCCAATAGTGTATTTAGTATTCCCAGCTAAACGCCCCGACCTCGGGAAAGGAACCGAGCAGCGCTTTAAACTCCTGGGTGATTCCCTCCAGCCCGTCCTGTGTTTGCGCCTCGCAACGCGCCACAATTACCGGCTGCGTATTGGAGGCCCGTACTAAACCCCAGCCATCGGGATATAACACCCGGGCGCCGTCCACATCGATAACTTGATAAATTTGCCGCATCTTCTCCCGGAACTGCTCCACAACGCGAAACTTATCCGTGTCCGCGCACGGCACCCGGGTTTCCGCCGTTGCATAGTATTGAGGCAGATCGCTTAACAAGGCGGAGAGCTTTTGTCCGGAAGCGGCCAATAGCCGCAATAACCGTCCCGCGGCATAAAAAGCGTCATCAAAACCGTAATATTCATCGGCAAAAAACATATGTCCCGACATTTCCCCGGTAAAGACGGCGCCAATCTCGCGCATTTTGGCTTTAATCAAAGAATGGCCCGTCTTATAAAACAACGATTTTCCCCCCAAGCGTTCGATCTCCCTTACCAACCCTTGCGAACATTTCACTTCGACAATACAAGTTGTCCCGGGATGTTTTGGTAAAATCTCCCGCCAATACAGCACCATCAACTGGTCGCCCCAGATAATCCGCCCGGTGTCGTCAACGACTCCCAGACGGTCGCCGTCGCCGTCAAACCCAATCCCCAAGTCGGCTCGGTTCGCTAAAACAGTCTGTCTTAAACTGTGTAAATTGGCGGAAGACACCGGATCGGGATGATGATTGGGGAACGTACCGTCCGATTCGCAGAATAGCGGAATGACTTCACAGCCCAATCGTTCAAAACAGGCTTGCGCCCAGAGACTAGTTGTGCCATTACCGCAGTCAATCACTACTTTTAACGGGCGGGGCAACTTTAGCTTCTCCATCAGCATCTTCAGATAAGCGGCAGCCGGTTCCCGCCGCTCCACTTTGGCCGCGACTACCACCCGCTGTCTTAAGGGGGTTTCCCGGTTGAGTTTCAGACAAAGATCCCGTAATTTGAGGATTTCCGCGCCATAGATCGTCCCGGAACCGTAAGTCACTTTAAACCCGTTAAATTCGGCCGGATTATGACTGGCGGTAATCATCAGCCCGGCATTAATCCCGTAAAGCACCCGCGAGTAATAAAAAAGCGGCGTAGTTACCGTTCCGACATCCACCACCTGACAGCCGGCATTGGTCAAAGCGGCGGTCAAGATTGCTTTAATCCGCGGGGAACTGACGCGGTTGTCCGCCCCCACCAAGACTTTGGTTTCCATTAATTCTTGAAAATAAGCTGCGGAAGCTAACCCAAACAAATAGATGAACTCCGAGTTCAGGTCGGTCTCGGCATTACCGCGAATGTCATACTCCCGAAAAATTTGTGTATTTATTTGTGCCATCATATCTACCTCAAATTTCGTTATCGCAGTCCGGCGCCAGAGTTCGGCTTTCGGCGCGTCGTCACCTCTGTTATTCGTTTAATTATACCATACTCATAGAAAACTTTCTAAAATTTTATATTTTTTACTGCTAAGATTTGTTGCTAAAATGCTTGCTTCCACCAAAAATTCCTCCGTCAAACTGAAATTGGTAATTTCTATTTTGCAAAAAGACTTTTTATACCGGAACGTTCCGCCCTTCGCAAAGAACAAATAAAAAATATAAAAAAAGCATTCCGGTTTAGTAACTTTCTTACTTATACCTCATGTCTAAAAAACTCCGCAACCGGCTCTTGCGACAGACCGAAAAACACCCGGAGCGCCTGTAAAATCCGGGCGGCGGCCTGTCCGTCGCCGTAAGGGTTGACCGCGTTCGCCATCTGCAAATAAGCTTGACGATCCCGCAATAAAATATTTGTCTCGTTAAAGAGCTTTTCCGGATCGGTCCCG
The DNA here is from genome assembly GCA_050115405.1 of Bacillota bacterium. GTDB lineage: Bacteria > Bacillota > UBA4882 > UBA8346 > UBA8346 > DATCLA01. The sequence continues at coordinate 16,148 of JASFQO010000002.1, read as the reverse complement.
ACCATTTTGACCGTTCCGGCAGCGATTGCTTCCGGCCGTTCCGTGGTGTCCCGTAAAACCAAAACCGGTTTTCCCAGTGCCGGCGCTTCTTCCTGGACTCCGCCCGAATCGGTCAGCACTAAGTAAGACCGGTTAAGCAAATTGGCGAACGGTTCATAATCCAGCGGTTCAATCAGATGGATCCGCTCCCGGCCGCCCAGTATGGCCCGCGCCAACTCCTGTACTTTAGGGTTCAAATGGACCGGAAAAATCGCTTCCGTTTCCGGATTGGCCGCCACCAACGCTTTAATGGCGTTAAAAATCCGGCGCAGCGGCTCCCCTAAATTTTCGCGCCGGTGCGCCGTAATCAAAATTACCCGGTGTCCGGTAAAATCAAGCCCGTCAAGCAAAGCGTCGCCAAAGCGATATTGGGGCTTAACCGTCCGCAGCAACGCGTCAATTACCGTATTCCCCGTAACCACGATCGCCCCCGGCGGGACCGCTTCGCGCAACAGATTGCCCTTAGCCGTAGCCGTCGGGGCAAAATGCAAATCGGTCAACGCTCCGGTTAGTTTCCGGTTCAACTCTTCCGGAAAAGGGGCATATTTATTAAACGTCCGTAATCCGGCCTCAACATGTCCGACCGGAATTTGCCGATAATAAGCTGCCAAACTTCCGGCCAGCGTCGTAGTGGTATCGCCATGCACCAATACCAAATCGGGGTTCTCCCGTTCCAGCACCGTCTGCAACCCCAGCAAGGCCCGGGTGGTAATCTCCGTAAGCGTTTGCCCCGGTTGCATAATATCCAAATCATAATCCGGCTTAATTGCAAACAACTCCAGCACCTGGTCGAGCATCTGCCGGTGTTGGGCGGTAACGGCAGTAACCGCTGCAAATTCCGCCGCCTGTCCCAATATTTTGACGACCGGCGCCATTTTGATGGCTTCGGGCCGCGTCCCAAAGACAACTAAAATCTTTTTCAAAAGTTCAACCTCCGGATAACTTGCTTAACAAATCTTGCAGATCGGCCAAATTATTTTTTTTCCAACCCCGGCCACCTTCGGTCCTTCTCCGACAATAACACTTCTCCCACCGACTCAAGCGGCCATTTGACGCCGATCACCGGGTCGTTCCAAAGTAATCCGGCTTCATCTTCAGGATGATAGTAATCGGTACATTTATAGACAAACTCGGCCAACTCCGATAAAACCAAATAACCGTGAGCAAAACCCGGCGGAATGTAGAACTGTTTTTTATTGTCGTCGGATAAAACCAACCCAAACCACTGGCGATAGGTTATCGAATCCGACCGTAAATCCACCGCCACATCAAAAACCGCTCCGGCGATCACCCGTACCAGCTTGCCTTGGGAATGCTGTTTTTGGTAATGTAGACCGCGTAACACTCCCCGTTTGGACCGGGACTGATTATCCTGGACAAAAACCGGATTCAGCCCGGCTTTTTGAAACTCCTCCTGCTGATAAGTCTCCATAAAATAACCGCGTTCATCGCCAAAGACCGTGGGTTCAATCACCCACAAATCGGCGATTCCGGTGGCAATAAACTTAAACTTCCCCATACCATTTCATTTCCCTTCTCAATCGTTCGTGGTTCGGGACGTCAAAGTCCCCCAATGAGAGGCGCAATGGAAAGTGAGAGATGAGAAGTGAGAAGGTTAAAAAGCGTTTTCTCTCACTTCCTTATTTAGCCTTGAATGGAATAAATCATTTTCTCTCACATCTCACTTTCCACTTCTCAATTGGTATATTGCCTCGTAATACTGCTGATATTCACCGGAAGTGACCCGCTGTAACCACTCTGTATGATGGAGATACCAATCAATCGTCCGTTTGATCCCGGTTTCAAAATCCGTCTCCGGGCGCCAGCCCAGCTCCGCCGTGATCTTCGCCGGATCAATCCCATAGCGGCGGTCATGTCCCTTACGGTCTTTCACATACTTAATCAAAGCTTCCGTAATCTCCGGGCGACCATTTTCATGCAGATAAGCGATGATTGTTTTCACAATTTGAATATTGGTCCGTTCATTATGGCCGCCAATATTGTAGACCTCTCCCAAACCGCCTTTTTCAAGCACCAAAAGAATTGCCTGACAATGGTCGGCAACATAAAGCCAATCCCGCACGTTCAAGCCGTCGCCGTACACAGGCAACGCTTTTAGACTCACGGCATTATTGATCATTAAGGGAATCAGCTTCTCCGGAAATTGATACGGGCCATAATTATTGCTGCAGCGAGTAATATTGACAGGTAATCCGTAAGTGTCTCCATAAGCAGCCACCAGCAGGTCCGCCCCGGCTTTGCTCGCCGAATAGGGACTATGTGGATTAAGAGGGGTGGTCTCCGTAAAAAAACCGGTCGGCCCCAACGAACCGTAAACTTCATCCGTGGAAACCTGCACAAATTTACGGGGCGCGGTTTCCCCGGCCGGTTGCGGTTCTTCAAGCCAGTTTTGTTTGGCGATGTTCAAGAGATTCGCCGTCCCAAGCACATTAGTCTTCACAAAAATTTCCGGATCGTTAATACTCCGGTCAACATGACTCTCCGCAGCGAAGTTCACCACATAGTCAAACCGATAAGCGTGAAACAAGTCCGCCACTAACTTGGGATCACCGATGTCTCCTTGAACGAACCGGTAGTCGGGATCATTTTCAACCGCTTTCAAATTGTCCAAGTTACCGGCATAAGTAAGTTTATCAAGATTAACCACCAGGTAACGGCGGTCTGCGGTCCGCTGCAACAGATAATGAATAAAATTACTGCCGATAAAACCGGCGCCGCCGGTCACCAACAGCGCGCGTTTTTTTAAAACATGGTCCACAGTCGTCCTGCTCCTTTTTTGGGTTTATCTTCAGCTTCCTGCCTTTAATATTCAGCTTTATTTACCAAACTCCTCCAGCGACTTGATTAAAACCATCCCGGTTATCTGTTAAAATTGACGGCGCAGCGCCACACTCAAAAGATAATTAACATTTGCGGCGTCGGCGCAGTCGGCGACACCGACAGTTGTCTGCAAAAGCAAGTCGGTTTGCAGATTATACTGATAAGATAGCCAGACTGCCTTCATCCGCTGCAACGCCGAGCCGGTTCGATTCGGCGTTAATTGTTCCAGGTGCAAGCTGAAAAGCGACCCGTCCGTCCGATAATGGGAAAGCCGGCAATAGTACCGGGTGGCATCCGGACCCATGGCATCGCCGATGATGTTGCCCCGATAGGTATAGCCGTCTCTATATAATGAATGCTTATACGAACACCCGATAGTATGCGCGGTTTCAAATGTTAAATCCCAACTACCGTCCGCCGTAAGTCCCGGCAACCTCAGACCGGCTAAATAGGCGTTCTTCGACGGAGTCGGCACTATTCCGAAGGCTTTGGCCTGGTCCTCGCCGTATAATTCGCCGTAAACTTGTAATCCGTTCAGTTGTGGCACCCGCCACCGAAAGTCAAACCCCGCCAATGAATTCCACCGGTCACTTGCGGCGATCGCCGCATTTTCTCCGGTAAAAAAGTCCAAATAATCCCGGCCGTGCAGCACATGCCCGTCACCGCCCACGATCGCGGTTAACGAACCCCCGAAATTAAAATTGGCGGATGGAGCCACGGCCGCCCGGAACCCGACAAACGACGCCCCTTTGACATCACGTTCTTCATCCTGCTCGGAAATGAAGAAGCGTCCGTCCATCTGTTTTAAAAACCGCAATAACCCATGAAACCGAATCGGCTCCAGGTTCGCGAGTTCCAACGTAACTTGCGGTTTGGCATTGTTGGTCAAAGGCAAACTGCCCCGTTGCCCCGGGCCCCACCACCGGGCATCCTTGCCTAATTGAAGCTGCAGATTGCCAAAACCGGTCTTCAGATAACCCGCCTTCAATTCGGAAGAACCGTCCTTTGCTTGATCACAGCTAAAACGGGGCGTCAGACTAAAGACCAGATGATCTTGGCAATTGCCTTCAATTCGCGCCGTAAGAATACTGTTGAACTCTTCCGCGAATTGGTAGCCGTCCTGATTGATCGCTAACGGCTGATAAGTCGCGCGGAGTTGGGTTTGGTCCATGCTGGCGCCGTCATAATAAACATTATTCCAAGTCAATTCTTGCAAATGACAGTTAAAGCCCGCTTCACGAGTTTCACCCCCGTCAAACGCGGCCAATTCCGGAGCAAATTCGGTTGCCAAAGCGGCGACAATCGTCCGGACATAAGTTGGAACCGGATTGTCCCGGAGATGGGCCTGGGCCTGTCTGACCCAACGGGCCGCCTGCATCCGACTGTAAGGTCTGGTGTCCGGCAACAGTCCCTCCAGATAGCCCAAGCCTTCCAATTTCGCCAAATATAAATAGACCGGACTATCTAAAGGCACATTAGCCGTAACCATCCGGTCGGGACTAAATGCGGCGACAGTTCCCCAACTGCCCGAACCCACCAGGACCAGCGCCAAAAACACCAGTAACAGTTGCCCCAGAATTACCCTAACGTTCCTACGTGGCCGCAACTGCAAAACCCGATTAAAATAGCGGCCGATAACCAATAGCCAAAAATTAATTGTCAAATGAAATTTCCTCCTAACTCGCCCCGTGTTTATAACCGCCTTTATTTTAGTGGCTCAACTTCGCGCCTTGAAAATGTGGATAATAAACAAGAAATACAACCCCGGTATGGCGTAATTGGACTTGCGATTTTTCCTCCAGCGAAAGCACCCGGCCATTCTCAGCAAATTCCACTACTCCGAAAGCGGCCGGGTCTTTCACACATACTCGAAAATATATGCCGCTTGACTGAGTAACGTTCATGTCCTCCCTACGGACACAAACTATGAGTGTAAATACCTGACGATAATTTTCACCTTAAATCACAAACCTTTAAATTCGCGATCAATTCCAAAATCCATTCAAAAAATCGCTAATATTTCGTAAAAAATTGCGATCGCCTTCAATTGGCGAGTTTTTTCACCTGATAATACGATAAATTACAGGTAGCAGACGGTTTCCATCTGATGCAAAATATCATAGAAATATAATTCCACTGCAGAAACTATTTTTTGAAAGAAATTAATCAATATCTTGTACTCATGTATATGTCGTACCATAACATAAAGGAAACCAAGTGCCCAAAACGGGCTAAAAAAAGGGGGGTTAGCAGTGGAATCAATCTATATCCTGTAATTAAGAAAGAGGATTTCGAGGGGAAGCGCCAATGCTATTTACCAGCATCTTATTCATTACAATATCATAACACCCATCTTTGCAAGCGCCCCCAATTATCCGCTTACCGCCTGTCCAACGCCGAATACCAGGGCCCGTTCGGAAAAAACCGCCCAAAGCTCCCAAATGTGAACCAAGCTGCGACAACACTCCCGAAGAATTTTTCTCATGAATATAAAAAGCCACACTACTCTGGTACTTCTTGGGTATCCAAAAAAAGTTCATCAACGTCAATAACCTAAAAAAAACGCTGAATCTTTTAGCATTACCCATTAAATTACCCTCCCATATGTGTCGATTGCGGCAATTTTTTCCATAATCAGGGCTAATTATACAACGTTTACTATTATAGCATATCATGGTATTTGTGACTATAATTTTAAATAATGGTAGTAAATTGTTTGCATTTTTTTGTAAGCGCAAAAAATTGTTTACCTGCGATTTTAGCCGGTCCTGCCGGATGATGGGCCATGACAAGAAAGGTCTGAAACGAAAAAACACTCAAAGATATTAACCGATGAGTGTTTTAATTCACTTGAATCCCCGCCAAACATATGCTAAAATTAATTAAACCTATCGAATTAGTAATATATTTTAGAAATATAAGGAGCGCCAAAACATTGAATATTTCAACTCGAGGCCGCTATGGCCTTCGCGCGATGACCGATATGGCCATCCATAATTTTGAAGGGCCGATGGTTTTACGGGTTATCGCGGAACGCCAAAACATTTCCGAATCTTACTTGGAACAGGTGTTTACGATTCTCCGCAAAGCCGGTCTGGTCCGTTCCATCCGCGGCGCGCAAGGCGGGTATGAATTAAGTCGCCCCGCCAGGGACATCACGGTTGGCGAAATATTACGAGCCTTGGAAGGACCAATCATCCCGGTGCACTGTGTCGAGCTTTCTGACACCAAAACAGCTTGCGGAAATGAAAAATACTGCATTACCCAACCGTTTTGGGAAGAACTCCGCGATACCGTCAATCATTTTTTGGACCAAACCACCTTGCAGGATATGGTGGACAAAGCGCCTTTGGCTACCGGCCAGACGCCGATGTACTATATCTGACCCAAATCCCGGTCAAATTTGAATATTGGTCCTCCACAACTTATGCATCCAAAGCCATTGTTCCGGATATTTTTGAATAGTCGCTTGAATTAATTCCATGAATTTGGCGGTGTTCGCCGCTAAATCAACCGAGTAATCGCCGGAACGGCTTAAAGCTATTTCTTCAGAAACTACAATCCGGTGCCTTCCTTTAGCTTCGCGGACAATATAAGCAAAAACCACCGGAGTAGCGGTTTTCAAAGCAAATTCGGCCGTGCCGCGGGGCATTGGCGCCGGCCGCCCAAATACGTCAACCCTTACTCCCCTCCTGCCGGCATTCTGGTCCATCAGGAAAGGGACAATTTCATTACGCTGAAAAGCCTGAATCACCGGGCGCAAGAAGCTTTTTTTCGGGATCGGTTTCATCCCGGCGGCGTGCCGGGTCTCATTAATAAAATCATCTACTAGCGAATTTTTTTGCGTCTTGGCAATCGGGTTGACCGGTAAATTAGCCGCGCAAAGCCGGAACCCCATAATCTCCCAATTGCCGATATGTCCCATCGCCATAATCACCCCCCGGTTTTGTCCCAAGACCCGGCGTAGATTGGTTTCACCGTCAATGACAACATTTTTCAAAAGCCGTTGCGGACGATAGGAATAATAGATAAATTCACTCCCAACCATCCCCAGATGTTCCCAGGTTTTTCTCCCGATTTCCTGAATATTTAACGTCTCCGGCAAAAAACCGCGTTTCTGGGCTTCACGCAGATTTTCCAGGGTAAGTTCCCGTCTGGGCCTCAACAATTGATAAGCTAAGGCCCCCAGACTTCGGCCCAGCCAATTTGCAACGCTTAAGGGAATCAAACGCACTATCCCGAGAAACACTTTAAAAAAAAAGTATTCCACCCAATGCTTCAAGTTTTTTTTTGCAGCCATCTTCTTAACCTTTCACTCCAGTTAACCCCTTGATAATACTGTTTAGTTGAATAATTCCAATTGGGACGCAATTTTCATCAACTACCGGCAAAACCGTAATATTTTTGGATTCCATCACGTACATGGCTTCCGCCGCCAACCGTTCCTTAGTGATTGTCTTGGGGTTCTTGGTCATTACCTGTTTAATCAGCAATGCCAACGGTTCCTGATTCTTTTCAAAGATCCGTTTTAAATCCCCGTCGGTGATAATTCCGGTCATTGAACCGTTGGCAGCAACCGCCATCACCGCGCCATAATTCGCGTGAGTCATCAAAATAATCGCATCCCGGACAGTTGCTTCTTCGGAAATTACCGGGTTGTCGGCTCCGGAATACATCGCCCGTTCGACCGTTAACAATAACTTCCGGCCTAAAGCGCCTCCCGGATGATACAAGGCAAAATCTTCCGCCTTAAACCGCCGGGCATTGAGCAAGACCACCGCCAAGGCGTCGCCCACGGCCAAAGTCGCGGTAGTGCTGGAAGTCGGGGCCAGCCCCAACGAGCAGGCTTCCCGTTCCACCTTTACCGGCAAACAATACTCACTATTTTTAGCTAAAGTGGAGTCGGCGGAATCGGTCACGGCGACAATCGGGACACCAATAATCTTGAGAGTCGGTAAAATGGCCAATACTTCACTATTTTCACCACTATTCGAAATCGCAATGATCACATCCTGAGCGGTAACCATTCCCAAATCGCCATGGATTGCTTCGGCGGGGTGTAAAAAGAAAGAGGGCGTCCCGGTACTGGACAAAGTAGCCGAGAGTTTCCGGCCCACCAGACCGGATTTACCCATTCCGGTTACCACCACCCGCCCGGTACAGCCGAGGATTAAATCAACAACTTGTATAAATTCCTCCCCTAAAAGTTTGACCTGATCATTCACGGCTTGAGATTCCATCTGCAGTACTTGCGCAGCTTGCCGTAAATAGGGGTGTTGCTGTCCGCTCTTCATTCGGCCACCGCCTTCGCGTTTAAATCCAGCATCGCGGCATCGGCCTTCACTATCTTGTCAAGCGCCACCAATGTTTGCAAAAGTGACTTTAATTCCGCCAAAACCACCATATTCGGGCCGTCGGATTTGGCCAATTCCGGCCGATCATGCACCTCCAAGAATAATCCGTCGATCCCGGTGGCCACCGCCGCCCGGCAAAGATACGGAACAAAACGCCGGTCGCCGCCGGTCGCGTTTCCCAAGCCTCCCGGTTCCTGGACACTATGGGTCCCGTCAAATACCACCGGCGCCCCCAACGACCGCATGATCGGCAAGGATTTCATATCGACCACCAGCCGGTTATAGCCGAACGACACGCCGCGTTCGGTCAAAAAGACCTGCCGGTTTCCGGTGGAGTAAACTTTCTCCAAGGCGTTTTTCATATCCTGTGGAGCGCTAAACTGGGCCTTTTTGATATTGATTACTTTCCCGGTCCGGGCGGCGGCGACAATCAGGTCGGTCTGACGGGAGAGGAACGCCGGAATCTGGATAATGTCCAGCACCGCGGCAGCAGCCGCCACTTGACAGACCTCATGGACATCGGAAAGCACCGGTAACTGCAATTCGGTCTTTACTTGTTGCAACACAGCCAAGCCGGCCTCGAGACCTAACCCCCGAAAGGAGTGTACCGCAGAACGGTTGGCCTTATCATAAGAAGCTTTAAAGACCAATTGAACCCCGACTTCGGCGGTTATCCGCTTTAACTCCCGCGCCATCATCAACGTATGCTCCGGCGATTCCATCACACAAGGGCCGGCAATTAATAATAGCCCCGGCCCAAATAGTTTAGTCAAATTATTTTCCATAAAATATTACTTCCTCCGCTAATCAGTTATCTTTCGAGTCAAAAAAAGCACATACTTTTTCCAAATCTTCCGGCGTATCGACCCCGATTGCCTGAAAATCGACCTCCGCCACTTTAATCCGATAGCCGTTAGCCAACGCGCGCAATTGCTCCAAGGATTCCGCCAACTCCAATTTTGATTGGGGCAATTGACTATATTCCAAAAGAAAATCACGGCGATAACCATATAACCCAATGTGCTGCCAATATTCGGCTTGTTCGGGATGGCGGGGGTAAGGTATTGGCAAACGGGAAAAATACAAAGCATAACCCTGTTGATCAGTAACGACTTTAACCACGGATGGTTCCTGCCATTGCGCCGGATCGGTCAAGCGGGTCTTGGCGGTGGTCATTACCAAAGCCGGTTCCTCAAGTAGCGGCCGGATCACCGCATCGATTACCGCCCCTTGGATCATCACTTCATCGCCTTGAATATTAATCACGACTTCTTCGGCATGCCGCCGGGCCACTTCCGCCAAACGATCCGTCCCGGTCGGGTGATTGGCCGCCGTCATCTCGACCTTGCCGCCGAAAGCGACCACCGCGTCATAAATACGTTGATCGTCGGTGGCTACAATCAGTTCGTCCAGACAGGCCGCGGTCCGGGCATTCTCATAAACCCGTTGGATCATCGGTTTACCGCCGATCAGCATCAACGGTTTCCCCGGCAACCGGCTCGACTGATACCGCGCCGGAATTACTCCTAAAACCTTCAATGTCTTCAAGCTCTCCTTTGCTCGCCACCCGTTTGATCAAAGCCCTGATTTCCGGGTCGGCCAATTTAAATTCCAGATTTAAAATATAACAGGTCACTCCGTTTGCCTGCAATTCAGCGGTAAAAGCCAGTAGCTTCACGCCGTCTTTACCGGTAACCACCAAATCGGTAAGGCGGTTCAACTTCAAATTGGTGATAATTTCCGCCACTTCCGCCCCGTCCCAGACATGATGGTCGGGATAAACCCGATAATAAACGATTTTCGCCCCCATGGTTTGTAAAGAGTAGCGCAGTTGTCCGGGATTGCCGATCGCCGTCACCAGTGCAATCCGGCGTCCCGCTAAATATGACCCGGCGTCCCAGGTGTGCCCCGCCTCGCTCCCCCACTCGGTAAGCGGCGTCAAGGTGGAATTTGCGGCTTGAACCTCTCCCACTAAAGCGTGGGGCTGATACTTTTTGATTAAGGCGGTCAGTTTGCTCAAAGCCTCCCCGCTGACCCGGGCGGTCCGGGTTAACAGAACCACCTGCGCTCTTTTTAAAGCGGCCGGCGGTTCCCGTAACAAGCCTCGTGGTAAAAGGCGCCCGTTAGCAAATGGCGCTTCCGCATCCAATAAAACAAGATCCAACTGTCGTTGCAACCGCCAATATTGAAACCCATCATCCAATAAAAACAGGTCCGGCGCCGGGTGGGTAGCCAAAACTTTCAGCCCCATTTGATAGCGGTCCCGCCCAATGGCAATCACTACTTCCGGCAGCAACTTCGCCAGTAAAAGCGGCTCATCCCCGGTTACCTTCGGGTCCGCCGTCGTCCAGGCTCCGGCTGTTAATACTTGTCCTTCCTTTTCCAACTGGCCGCCATAACCCCGGGTCAGTATCGCCGTCTTAAAACCGGCCGCCTGCAACTCCCGGGCTAACCAGACGATCAGCGGGGTTTTACCGGTACCGCCGACCGTCAGATTCCCGACACTAATCACCGGTACCGGAAGACTACGCCGTTTATTGACCGCCAAACTCACGCTTAACACCAGGCGATACACCTGTTCCAAGAGGGCCAATACTCCCAGGACCAATGACGGCAGCCAACCGTTTTGCTCGCCCCGGATCACTGCCAAAAGGTAATTTTCCCACTCCCGTCCTTGTTTCAAATAGATTCACCTTCTACCAATGCCGCGGCCAAAGCGGCCATTTGAGTGGCTGAGCCCTTATTGCGCAACACGGCTTGGCGGGCGGCGGCGCCACGTTGTTGATATAAAACCGGATCAGCGCGCAGTTGTTTCACGGTGGCGACCAACTCGGACGGGTCATGCACCGTAAATCCGGCGTCCACTTCTTCCAATAACCGTTTGCTTTCGGTGGTTTTATGCATATGCGGCCCATACATCACCGGTTTGGACTGAGCGGCCGCTTCCAAAACATTATGGCCACCGATCGGTGCCAGACTCCCCCCCATAAAGACCAAAGTCGCCACATTAAAAGCCAGGCTGAGTTCGCCAAAGGTGTCCAACAACACCACCTGGGGCGCAGCCGCGCTTTGACCGGTGGAACGGCGCGCCACGGAAAGCCCGGCTTCTTTCACTAAAGCGGCCACTTCCGCACCCCGTTCGGGATGGCGGGGCGCCAGGATCAGTTTAAAGGCCGCCGTTTCCTTTAGTAATTCTTGAAAGGCGGCAAGCACCGGCGGTTCTTCGCCTTTATGAGTACTGGCCGCCACTAAAATCGGGTCCGTTTCCGTCCATTGATATTGCTCTAAAAATTGCCGTCTGATTTCGGGGGTGATCTCCGGATAAGATTGATCAAACTTGGCATTGCCGGCGACCCGGATTCGGTCCTTTGGTGCGCCCAATTGGCCAATCCGGTTTGCGCCTTCGGCAGTCTGCATGGCAAACAAGTCAACCTGAGCCAGTACCGTCCGGATTAATGCCGGAAAACGCCCATAACGCCGATAAGCGCGGTCGCTAATCAAGCCGTTCAGCAAGGCCACTTTGACTTGGGTAGCTTGACAATAACGAATCACATTCGGCCAGATCTCCGCCTCCATCATCACAAACAGACGCGGTTTTACCTGCGCAATAAAACGTTTGACTATCCAAGGGAGATCGAGCGGGAAGTAAGTCACCACCGCCTCTTCCCCCAAAAGTTTAAGGGCCATCGCCTGTCCGGTAGGAGTCGTCGTTGTCACCAACACGGCATAGTGCGGCAGAAGTTTTCGCAGTTCTTGAATTACAATATTGGCGACAATCACCTCGCCGACGGAAACAGCCTGAAACCAAACAACCGGTTTCCCGGCCAAACGTTGCATTTGCCCGGCGGATAATTTCCGAAAATAGGCCCGGACCGGCCGATGTTTGACAATCCCGCGAATGACCAAATAAGGGATTAGAAATACCGCGCCAACGCTTAAGACCGCATTATACCAAAAATAGGAAAAATTCATTTTTCCGCGAGCCATTGCTGTAAAACCTCTTCTCCCTGTCGGTTTGCCAAATGAAGCGCCGCCTGGAACCGTTCTTTCTCCCGTTCCAGCCGCGCGTCATCCAATTTAGCCTCGATAAAAAGCGGGGCGCCGAAATAAACCACACAACGGGCAAACGGCTTGGGGATCTCAAACTTGTCCCAACTTTTGGTTGAAACCCACTTGCGATCATACACAAACGCCACCGGAATCAGGGGCACTCCAGTCTTTTGGGCTAAATACAGGCCACCCGGTTCAATATGGTACAGCGGCCCGGTTGGTCCGTCCGGAGTTAAGGCGGCGACCGCCCCTTGACGTAAAACCCGCAATAATCCGATGAGCCCACGTACGGCCCCTTTGGTGCTGGAACCCCGGATAATCCGCCACCCGAAGCGACGCATGATCGAACTGGAGTAGTCGCCGTCCCGGTGTAAACTGGATAAAATATAATAACCCAAGCCCCGGAAGAAGTAAAAACCCATAAATTGCTGCCCGTGCCAACAATTCAGGATCATTCCGGTTTTGCCCACAAAGCCGGCCAGTTGCTCCCGGCCCACCACGCGGTAACGCAAACTCTTCCCGAAAAGCAGCACTATTAAGTAACCAAAATTCAGGATTAGCCAAAACTTTAATTTTTTCGCCACGCGTCCTTTCGACTTAGCCATCTTACCTCTTTAACCTAATTTCTTCGGTGATATCCGGTATACTTCGTAATTTTTACTATTTTTGCTGAATATCTTTATTCTAACATAACACTTTACTAATGTTAAGTAATAAATTCACACCTCAAGTGTCAACGCCTGGCACTCGCCCAGTTGCGGGTGACTTGGTTTGCCATGGTAATCCGAACCGCCGGTCACCACTAATTGAAAATTCTCCGCCATCTGCAGGTAATGTTGGACCATTTCCGGAGTATGGGCCGGATAGTAAACTTCCAACCCCTGCAACCCGTAAGAGACTAATTGCGGGATAGCCTGATCCGCCCCGATCCGCCCGGGATGCGCCAACACGGAAATCCCGCCGTTAGCCCGAATGATTTCAATTGCTTCTCTAGTCTCAATTTCCCGGTGCGGCACATAAGCCACCCCGTGCTTACCCAGGTAGTATTCAAATACGTCCTTACGCCGCAGCACATCTACATAACCTTTAAGTTCCATAGCCCCAAACACCTGCGACCGGCCGATAAACCGGCTTGACGTCAAAGCCCGGACTTCATCCCAAGTTATATTAACCTGGTGCCTGTGCAGCCGCTGCAGCATCGTGGCGACCCGTTCCTGACGGGCGGCTAAAATCCGGTCCAATTTCCGCAAAAGAGCCGGAGCTTTATAATTCAGCCGGTAACCCAGGATATGGGCTTCACTATTGCCAAAATCAGTCGTTAATTCGCTCCCGGGAATAAATAATAACTTTTGGCGCCGCGCCGCCCGGGCAGTTTCCGCCAATCCGTCAACCGTATCGTGATCGGTAAGCGCAATCCCCTCCAAACCTTTGGCGACGGCTGCGGCGACCAACTGCTCCGGAGTCAGCGCCCCGTCGGAATAAATCGAATGAAGATGCAGATCAAAACCCATTTATCGTCTCCAAGCTTTAAAACCGCAATCGGTCAAAATCGCCGCCGCTTGCTCTACCGCGGCGTCATTTTCAAAGGCGAGCCGCAAGGTACCACCCTCGCCCTCACGAATCCTTAAAATCTCAATATCTTTGATATTCAATTCCGCTTGCGCCAGATAATGTAAAATTTCCTCAATCGTGCCGGGCCGATCTTCAATCGCGACCACCATTTCGTACAGCAGCGATAAAAAACCTTTATTTTTGGCCGGGATTTGCAACCGGACCTCCCGGGCCGCCGCCAGAAAAGACCTTAAGCCCTCCGTATCATCAGCCGCCACCATCCGGCGCACCTGCTCCAGTTGCGCTTCAAAGGCGGTAATGGCCTCCAAAATGCACTCCCGGTTACCGCGAATAATCCCCTCCCAAAGTTGAGGCGAACCTGTGGCAATCCGGGTCGTATCCCGAAATCCGCCGGCCGCCAGGGCCAAAGTGCCGGGTTGAACCTTTTCGGCCAATCCGGCGGTTTCGGCCAACACTGCGGCCACCAAATGCGGCAAATGGGAAACCATCCCGACAATTCGGTCATGTTCCGCCGCAGTCAGAGTGATGATCTGAGCCCCGGTCATCTTGATCAGCGCGGTCACCCGTTCGCTAACCGTCCGGGGAATACGCGGGTCCTCAATGATAATATAAGCGGCATTTTCAAACAAAAAAGGGTCCGCGGCGTTGATGCCGCAGCGTTCCGATCCGGTCATCGGATGGCCGGGAACATAATAGTAATCGGGTGATAAAAAGGCCATAACCTCCGTAATAATCCGTCCCTTGATACTGCCCAAATCGGAAAAGACCGTCCCCGGTGCCGTCAAGGGTAAACAGTCCCAAATCATTGGCGCAATCAGCGCCACGGGAGTAGCGATAAAAACATACGCGGCGCCGGCCAATGCATCGGCAAAATCGGTCGGTTGACGGCTGATCGCGCCCATCCGATATGCTTCGGCGATGACGGCCGGGTCCGCGTCCCACCCGCAAACCGTCAAACCCTTTTTAACCAAGGCCAAACCCAGGGAACCACCCATTAAACCCAACCCAATGATGGTGATCTGCGGCTTCACTCCCGCTTCCATTACAATTGCCGTCCTACCGCCCGGACCAGCGGTTGCAGCTCGGCCATTAAATCGGTAAACGCCGCGAAATTTAAAGACTGCGGTCCGTCCGACAAAGCCGTTTCCGGCGCCGGGTGGACTTCGATGACCAAGCCGTCCGCCCCGGCGGCGACCGCCGCCCGGCTTAACGGCGGGACCAAATAGCGTTTGCCTGTGCCATGGCTGGGGTCGGCGATCGCCGGCAAATGGCTGAGCCGCCCTATTAACGGGATCGCACTAAGATCCAGCGTATTGCGGGTGGCTGTTTCATAGGTGCGGATCCCCCGTTCACACAATACTACTTGATAATTACCTTCACTTAAGATATATTCGGCGGCCATCAACCATTCCTCAATCGTGGCGGCCAGTCCCCGTTTTAACAGCACCGGTTTCTTCATCCGGCCCACTTCTTTTAACAAAGTAAAATTCTGCATATTGCGGGCGCCAATTTGGAGCATATCCGCATATTGCGCTACCAACTCCACGTCCCGCGGATTAACGACCTCCGTCACAAATGGAAGCCCGGCTGTCCGGCCGGCCAATTGCAACAGTTTCAGGCCCTCCCCCTCCAAGCCTTGAAAAGCATACGGGGAAGTGCGCGGTTTAAAGGCGCCGCCCCGCAACATTGCCGCTCCGGCTTTTTTAACGGCCAAGGCCGTCCGGATCATTTGCTCTTCATTCTCCACGGCGCATGGCCCGGCAATCACCACTATTTGCGGGCCGCCAAAGACCACCCCGCCTACAGTAACCAAAGTTTTTTCCTTGTGAAACTCCCGACTGGCCAATTTAAACGGCTGCAGGATCGGGACAACCTTCTCCACCCCATCCATCGCTTCAATTGTTTCCATGATGCCCGGACGCTTCTCCCCGATCACTCCTAAAACAGTCCGTTCTACTCCCTGAGAGAGGTGAATTCCGAAGCCCCATTCGGTGAGCTTCTCCTTAACCTGCTCCAACTGGGCCACGCTTGCCCCGCTATTCATGACGACAATCATCTTAGGTCCCTCCTACCATCCTACTAAATTTCCCGGCAACCTGCAAAATATGTTACCGTTAGTTGCCAATATTATAGCAATCATCATATAGTAAGTAAATAAATATTTCGTAAAATAAAACTCTCTAAAGCCATATTCGACCGAGTTTTACGCTAAAAGGGGGGGAAATCATGAAAAAATTAGCGCTGGTAGTTGGGATTAATTATTATGGTACAAGTAGGCAATTGGGAGGTTGT
>JASFQO010000001.1:0-25274 GCA_050115405.1 Bacillota bacterium | reverse complement strand
CACTGCACGACTTTTGACGACGCGAATGTCGAGATTTTAAGCTCAGCCAATCCGGCAAAATCCATCGGCGCGTCTGGGTATATCGATTCCTAAATTATTTAGAAATCGCTTTACTGGGTGATGGCGCCGACTCTCGGGTACCGGGAAACCGGCTAAAGATGATTTTAAAATAATAAATGATAGCGTACGCCAAGTGCCGTTTTTCGCTCGTCCTTCGGGAAAACCTGTTAATCTATAGTCACAAATCTTGACGAGTCACCCTTTAGTCGCTTGGCGCCGGTTCCTCAATAATGATCAATTCGGCGCTGATTTTCCGAATTTTAGACCAGGCAACCTGGCGTTCCGCCTTGCCAAACCCGCCAAAGGATTGCTGTTTCAAAATCAAAGCCTCCACATTGCCGGTATTTAAGTTTAAAAGCAACTCACTGTCTTTAATGATTCCCAACCGTTCCCCACTGGTTAATTCGATGACCTCTTTACCTTCAAATTCGCTTTCCCGTATCACTCGCACTTCGATCACCTCACAGCGCATTTTATGTCACATGTGGCGTAATTATAAAAGTAAAAAAATGGAAATCAAATGCTATAAAAACTGTTTGAGAGATGTTATAATGTAATTGTAAATTGATTCCATTTATTAACAATAACTCAGCCATAAGGAGGAACAGATTTTGCATTTATTATTCAAACTTCGCGGGATAATCATTTTTACCATTGCCGTCACCTGCTTAATCGGTTTTGGGATTTTGGTGGCAGCGCCGCCGGCCATGCCAGTCATCAGCCGGAATTGCCCGGTTTTTGTTTCAGCTGGCGTCGCCTCCGGAGCTAATGACAGTAATTACGGGACCACCTGGCGGGGCGCAGTCCCCGGCTGGATCGCCTATGATTTGTCGGATGTCCCGGCTGCCGAGCGGAGTCAGGTCATCGTCGTCTGGTATAATCCCGATACTTATGATTACGACTTTACGGTCAAAAACAACTGGGCTTACGGTATTGTCAAGTCTTATATAATAGAAGGAAACAGCGCCGCCGGTAGCAATAGCGCGCCAACTTCCGGCTGGGTTACTTTAGCCGCAGTCACCGGAAACAATTATCATTCACGGCAACATTTCATTAATTTGGCGGGTTACAATTGGGTCCGGCTGAACATTTCCGAAGCCAATGGTTCCAGCGACACCAGCGGCGTCAGTATTAATCTGGACATTCATAATGCCGGCCGGGGAGCAGAGGATGACTGGATCTTTTACGGCGACTCGATCACCGCCGGAGGGATGGTGGCAAATGGTGATAATAGCTTCGCGCAACTAGTCAATAAAGCCAAACCCAACTATTTTCCGGTAGCCGAATGCGGCGGGATTGGTGGAATTTTCAGCATCCAGGGGGCCCAATATATCGAGCAATGGCTCAGCGTCTTCCCAGGTAAATACGTGGGGATTTCCTTCGGGACCAACGATGCGTGGGGCAATCAGACCGGAGCAACCAATTTTGGTAAAAATTTGGAAACAATGGTTAAAGCAGTATTGACCGCCGGGAAAATTCCGGTGATCCCGACCATCCCCTGGTCGAGTTTAACCGCTATCAACAGTTATGTACCCGATTATAACCGTCAAATCATCGCCCTTTACGAAGCATATCCGGAAATCGTCCCAGGGCCGGACCTCTGGAGTTTCTTTCACAATAATCCCGGTTACCTAAGTTCCGACGGCGTCCATCCCAATACGGAAGGTTATGCGGCCCTGCGGCAAATTTGGGCGGATACGATGTTGGCAACGGTTTATAGCGGGACGGCGACAACTTCTCCTTTTGTCAGCAGTAGTATCAATTCAACCGCAACCATTACCCCGACACCTACCCTCTCGCCGGTAGTCACGGCCTCCCCTACGGCTACAGGCACAGCGTCGCTTGCGCCCTCAGCGGCGCCCACCTCAAGCAGCAGTGCTCAATATACGGTTACCTACGCCCAAAATGACTGGGGCGACGGCGCGACGGTTACGATTACGATTAAAAACAATAGTCCCGCCGCCATTGACGGGTGGTCTTTGGAGTGGACTTTCCCCGGCGGCCAAAAAATCGTCAATATGTGGTGCGGCAGTTATACGCAAAACGGTACTGCCGTTACTGTCCAAAACATGTCTTATAATGGGGTGATTCCCGCCGGCGGTGCGGTGAATTTCGGATTTAATATCAGTTATGGCGGGGCTAACGCCAAACCAACCGGTTTTATCTTAAACGGGACAACTTGCGAGGTTGAGTGGTAGGGGTAAAATCCTCCTGTCACTTTTGTGACATCCCCCTTCAATAACCGGAAGTTAATAGCTGAATCCGGGCCGAGACGGCGCCGGACGGCGCGGATTTTCTTTAAGGGGTCTCAAAACAAAATGCGGATTTCATATGCTAAGGAGTTATAGAGGTGAAAAAAGCCGTAATCCTATATGCTAAGGATTGACGGTTTTTTTATAAGCTAAAACAAGATCTCGGTTTTAGTGATTGGTTCCCAAAATACATCTGGATTGTTTGTTGAATACTTCCCCTATCCTTCCTTGAAATAAATTGACCTGTCTATGGCTTTATAGTTTATACTCTGGGTAAGTTCAATATAAAGAGGAGGAAAAAAACATTGGTTTACATTAAAGTTTGATTGGATGCGTACGAAATCCGCATTTTGTTGGTAGGGCCCCTTTAAGCCTCCGCCAGTACCGGGGCGTCCGCCTGGCGATATCCGGCTAAAAAGCGCTCAATCCGCATGAAGGCATGCTGGAGTATTTTCAAATCCGGTAAAAAGACAATCCGGAAATGATTCGGTTCCGGCCAATTAAAACCGGTCCCCTGCACCAATAGGACTTTCTCACTGCGGAGCAGATCAAGAATAAATTGTTGGTCGTCTTTGACGTTAAAACGCGCGGCATCCAGTTTGGGAAAGAGATATAAAGCCCCTTGGGGTTTCACGCAGGACAGTCCGGGAATTTCATTCAGGCGGCGCCAAGCGTATTCCCGTTGCTCGTAAAGCCGTCCTCCCGGTAAGGTTAACCGGTGAATGCTGTCAAAACTATTCAAGGCGGTAGCAATGGCGTACTGCGCCGGGACATTACTGCATAAACGCATTGAAGACAACATGTTTAAACCTTCGATATAGCCGCGCGCCATTGCTTTGTTGCCGCTTACCACTACCCAGCCGGCGCGGAAACCGGCAATCCGATGCGACTTGGATAAACCGTTAAAGGTTAGGCAGGGAACTTCAGCAGTCAAGGCGGCGACGGAAACATGCTTGATTCCATCATATAAAATATTATCGTAAATCTCATCGGCGAACAGGATCAGGCTATGCGTGACGGCTAGGGCGATGATCTTTCGCAGCACTTCCGGCCCATAAACCGCTCCGGTCGGATTATTGGGGTTAATCACTACGATCCCTTTGGTCCGGGAGGTAATCTTCCGTTCCATATCCCGCAGATCGGGGGTCCAATCCGCTTGTTCGTCACAACGATAATGGACGGCGGTCCCGCCGGCCAGATTTACCGCGGCTGTCCATAACGGATAGTCCGGCGCCGGAATTAAGATTTCATCGCCATTGTTTAACAGACCCTTCATGGTCATCTCGATCAATTCGCTGACTCCATTGCCGATATAAACATCATTGATATCCAGTCCGGAGAGACCCTTGCTTTGATGGTAAGTGACAATTGCCTGGCGCGCCGTGCTGATTCCCTTGGAATTCGTATAACCGTGGGCCTGGTACAGATTGGTGGTGATTTCCCTGACGATATCGGCGGGAACGGCGAAACCGAATCGCGCCGGATTGCCGATATTTAATTTTAAAATCTGCTCGCCGGCTTGCTCCATGCGCTGCGCTTCATCTAAAACCGGGCCGCGGATATCGTAACAGACATGGTCGAGCTTACTGGACTTGGAAAAACTACGCATTATTGTTTCCTCCTCGAAAATTCATTAATTACCGCCCCGATAATTTGAAAGCCGGCCGCCATCTGTTCCGGGGTTACCCGGGAAATTCCCAGACGAAAGGTATTGCGGCCCCGACCGTCCGTATAAAAGATATCGCCGGGCATAAAGACTACTCCCCTGCGGTAACATTCGGCCAAAATGGCGCGGGCCTCCAAGCGGAGCTCCAATTCTACAAAAATATGCAAACCGCCCTCACCCCAAATCCGCTGCGCCGGAATGTATTCAGTCGCCAGACGGACCGCGGCTTGGTGGCGTTCTTTATAAACGCGGCGGGCTTTTTTGAGATAGCGTTCAAAATTGCCGCTTTGCAGATACTCAAAGAAGACAGCCTGGTCCAAAAATGAAGTGTGAATATTATAACTGCGTTTGATACTTTCCAGATACGCGATCAAAGCCCGGTCCGCCATGACCCAGCCAATCCGCAATCCGGGAAAGAGAATTTTGGCGAAACTACCAAGATAAATCACTTGATTACCAGTGCCCGCCAAAGCCATTAACGGCGCCAGATGGGCCCCGGAGTAACGCAACTCTTCATTAAAACCGTCTTCAAGTACAGGTACCCGATAGCGGGAGAAAATTTGCAAAACCACCTGACGCTGTTGGGCGGTCATCACCAATCCGGTGGGATTATGATAAGAGGGGATCAAAAAGCCGCAGCTAACCGACGCCCGGCTCAAACAAGCCTCCAATTCTTCCCAATCCAGTCCGTCATGGCGCAGGGTAATCCCCCTAATTTCCAGCCCCGCTAACCGCATGATCTTCAGCGCTGTATTGTGAGTAGGGTTTTCGGTCACCACCCGATCGCCGGGCCGGGTAAGAGCGGCCAGAACCAGTTGCAACCCTTCGGTAAAGCCATTGGTAATCAACACTTCTTTGCCATCGGGATTGACCCCTTTATGCCGCATGTAACCGGCTAAATAGTCGCATAAGTTCCGGTAACCTTTGGCATAACCGTAATTTAACAATTTTGGACCTTCCAGGGCCATCCGGTTTAAAAAGGCTCGTTTAAACTCTTCCACTTCAAACAGTTCCGGGTCCGGGGCGATGCTCTTAAAGGAGAGCATTCCTTTTTCCCATTTCAATTCGTTTTTTTCAATATCGTACCGCACCGCCTGACGGGCATAATCATTGACCTGCGCGTCCCAATCCAGTTGGAGACCTGCGTTCGGTGATTGCGCGGCAGCCACCTCGGCGACAAACGCGCCCTGCCCTTTGACCGTATAAATGAAACCGTCGTCTTCCAAAAATTGATAAGCCTGAATCACCGTATTGCGGCTGACTTTTAAAATCGCCGCCAGTTCGCGGGTGGCCGGCAGTCGGACTCCGGCCTGCCAAACGCCCTTCAAAATTGCGGCTTTCAAATAGTCTTTCAACTGCAAATAAGCCGGACGCCGGGGTTCCAAGTGAAAGTCATTAAACATCCCGATTACCTCTTAAACCTATTTTGCCACAAACGCGGGCCGAAAAAAAGAACCACGGCATCGTATTTTTCGCGTGGTTGTGGTTGACTTAAATGCTATCTGTATGTTATTCGGTGAAAATAAGAAAGTTCCTGTTGGGTCGGGGTAACTTTTCGTTGAAGGAAAAATGTAATTTACGGCTTATTGGGGTTGGCTACCACAATCCTACCAGCCCTTAGCCCCGCCTCACTATACCGGCAGGCGCGTACCTGCATTTGGATTGCGAGCGCAGCGGTCAGCCCCAAAAAGCCTACCACAATAAACACCCCCTGCAATGGGAAGATACTTCCAAGGGAACCAGCCAGCAACGGGGCGAAAAAATACCCCAAACTCCGGGAACTTTGCTGCATCGAAAAAGCCCTGCCCTGAAAATCCGCTTCCACCTTGGTGGCGATCAGCCCAGCGGTATTCGGGCTGATCGCCGCCGCCAAGATTCCCGCCAGGAAATAAACGGCGGCGAACCACCAAATATTCCTGACCAACCCCTGCAACACGATGAAGAGCGACGCCCCAGACAAGCCCAACAGAATGATCCTTAGAAAGGTATGCCGCTCGCCCAGACGACACCAGCGATAATTAGTCAAAACGATCGCCAGACCAGGTAAGGCGAAAATTGGCCCGGCAAACAGATTGGCCCGGGGACCGGTCAACTCCTGAATATACAAGATTAAGATTGGTTGGCTGGCTACCGCCAAAAAGCCATAGGTCATATCGGAACACAATGCCATCACCAACACCGGTTTTTTCAAGGCCAA
Organism: Bacillota bacterium; assembly: GCA_050115405.1. GTDB lineage: Bacteria > Bacillota > UBA4882 > UBA8346 > UBA8346 > DATCLA01. The sequence goes on along the minus strand of JASFQO010000001.1, from coordinate 19,099 downwards.
CCGGAAATCCTGCCACAATGAGGTCGATTTGGCAACGTCGGTCACTTTTTGCCGTTCTTCAACCAACAAAACGACTAGCAGTACTCCCACACTCAACATAATTCCGGAGGCTAACATCGAACCGCGGTAACCCACCCAATTCGCCAGGATGCCGCCCAGCGCAGGCCCGGCAATTACGCCGCAAGCCACCGCCGACTGGACGATCGCCACTGAACGGACGGCTTCGGGTTGTGGAGTGTTAGTGCCGATCAGGGTAATCGAAGCCGGAATAAATCCGGTCAACCCGCCGTTCAATAGCCGCAGCAGCAACAACTGCCATAATGTCCAGCAATAGCTCATCCCCAAGTAAATTAAGGCTGCGCAAATCCCGGCCCGGATGATCATTAATTTGCGTCCGTATTTATCAGCCAATTTGCCCCAATATGGCAGCATCACAATCATCGCGACCGTTTGCGCCGCCAGCGTCACTCCCGTCCAAAAGGCCACCCCGCTTTTGACTCCCAACTCCTTAATAAACAAGGGCAAAAACGGTACTACCTGATTCAATCCGCAGGCGGCTAAAAAAGAAGTTAACGATAACACCAGCAAGTTACGTCGGTAATACACCATCAAAATCATTCTCCATTCACGTATTATATAGCACATGAGGCACAAATGTTTTATAGGTGGACGTCGGAAGCGGCAGTTTAACAATATAAAAAAACAAAGCCGCATCAATATCAATATTTGCCACCGGACCCGCCAATCATTGTTTCCCGCCACGAAGCTGCTGATTTGCGGATCATTTTTGATAAACCTATTTAATATAATTGCACCTGGCACTTTTTTCCACCAACAAAGTTTATTTTACTTGATACGCTACAAAGTGTCAAGTAATTATGCATTCTGGATTCCCGTCCACTTATCACGAGGCAGGTGGGAACACAACGTTAAAACCACAGCGCCGCGGTTGTAGACTACTGAATTTTGTTATAAATGCAAGGCAGGAAAAGGTTGGGTCGGGCGCTGTACGCGGGGGAACGAAGCGTGGGAACTGTTGATCCGGGAGCCGCTTCTACAGCCTTGTTTTTTGAGACACTGAAGAGCTTGTTCTAAATATAAATCTAGTCCTTCACTACTAATCGCACCCCGCTGCTTCTCCCCTGGTCATCCTGGCAGACTATCCGGTGTTCCCCGGTCTCCGGCGGGTAAAATAGTCTTTCGCCCGGGCGCGCGGTTCCGGTCAACTTTCCGTCGACAAACCAGTAAAGCTTATGGACGTCATTGGAGGCGGCTGCTTCCAGACAGATTTTTTGATATGCCGGGTCGATCCCTTCCCGTAATTGGTAAAGAAAGTTGGCGGAGGGCGAGCGGATCACCGGGGCCTGGCCGGGCAGCGCATGCTGCCATTCGGGAGTCAGGGCGGGAATCGGTTCGGCGGGCGTCCCGTTGCCGGCGAGCCAGGCGGCCACCCGGGGCGGCCATTTGATATAGGTTTTGGTTATGGTCTGACGGGCGGTCGTAAAATGAGGCGGCAAACGGTAGCCGGTCCGAGCGTCCAATAAAAAGGCCTGATGAAAATGACATTCCTGTTGGGTGGCATGGTCGATTAGATATAATTCCGTGACTAAATTTTGGCAATACGGTCCGGGTAACTCGCCACTCAAGGCGCAGACCTGCCGGGCGCCAACTGAACCCGGCCGCCGGAACCAACCGCCGGAATGGCTGCCAACTTTGTTAAAGATCGCAAACAGTAACGGAGCCGCAGCTTCCGCGCCGATAATCCCCGGTTGCCCTTTCCCGGAAAAATTGCCGACCCAGACGCCAATGGTGTAGCGGGGGTTATAACCGATGCTCCAGGCGTCGCGGTGCCCGTAGGAAGTCCCGGTTTTCCAGGCAATCCGTGGCAATGAGGTGAACTCCCAGCAAGTCGGCAAATCCGGCCGGGTGACTTCGGTTAAAATATCGGTCACTAAATAAGCCGCTCCGGGACTAAATAAACGGATGGTTTCCTCACTTATCTGATCGCGGCGCAACTTCGGCAATTGATAGAGTCCCTGATTGGCCAATGCCGAATACAGCGCGCTCAATTCGAGCAACGTCACTTCGCAGCCGCCCAAGGCGATGGTCAAGCCATAACGGTCTTCCGGGGCTACCGTCGTGAATTTGGCGCGGCGCAGCAGTTGGTACAAGTCCTCCTCATTCAGTTGCCGTAACAGATTGATCGCCGGTACGTTCAACGACCGTTCCAATGCTTCCCGCGCGGTGACGGTCCCCCTAAATTGACGGTCGTAATTTTCCGGGGAATAGCCGCCGCAAAAATCAATTGGAACATCCTCCAGATAATGTTGGGGCGAGATCACGCTTTGGTCAAATCCTAATGCATAGATGAACGGTTTCAAAGCCGAGCCGGGCGACCGGGGCGCCCGAAATCCGTTCACCTGCCCGGAAGCGGCCTGATCGTTGAAATCGGCCGAACCGGCTGCCGCAATCAGTTCGTGAGTCCGATTATCAATGACCACGACTGCCCCGTTACTGATCTGTTCATTACGCAAGCTCCGGATATGCGCTTGCAATAAGTCCTCCACCATCGCTTGCGTCCGCCGGTTCAAGGTGGTATAAATCCGGGCATCCTCCGGGGCCCTGTGCGGTAATTCTTCACATAAATGCGGGGCGGTCGTCGGCAATTCCTGGCGGGCGGTGGGGACGGCTTCGGCGAGCGCCTCCCGATATTGCGCCCGGGTCAGCAGGCCGCGGCGGTAGACAATTCTCAGCACTTTGTCCCGGGCCTTCCGGGCTCGCTCCGGATATAAATCCGGCCTAAGCATTGTCGGGGAATTCGGCAACGCCGTCAACAAGGCCGCTTCCCCGAAACTTAGTTGCGACGGTTCCTTGCCGAAATAAAGCCAGGAGGCGGCGGCCACCCCTTCGATATTGCCGCCGTAAGGCACGATATTGTAATAAATTTCCAAAAGACGCCGTTTACTAAATCTCTGTTCCAACTGGACCGCCCGGAAAATTTCAACCAATTTGTTCCCAAAAGTGCGTTTTTTCGGTTCCATCATCCGGGCAATCTGCATGGTTAAGGTGGAGCCGCCCGACACTACCCGACGAGCCGCCACATTTTGCCGGAAAGCCCTGACCAGGGCGAACGGATTAACACCGCAATGCCAATAAAACCACCGATCTTCATAAGCCAGTTGAAATTGGGGCAAGACCGGCGCGACTTGGTCGATCGAGGTCCGAATCCGCCACATATCGTCCCGAGAAGTAAAAGCCCGCAACAAGCGGGCGTTTCGGTCAAACACCAACGCCGCCGAGGGCCGAAAGAGCATCGTCTGCGGCAACGGAATCAAAAACATTAGTAATTTCAGACCAAGCAAGGAGAGAAGCAGGTAAACCGCAGTCCTGATTGGCCCGGGATTGTTGCGGATTGCCGTTACCGCCCGGCTGTGACGGATTTGATCCCAAACTATTGGAAACATAATTTTCATTCTTACCCTTCTCGAAACTCTTCGTTGAAATATTAAATTATGATATATTCGTATCTCAAAGCGTCGCCGGTTTCGTCCCTGAAACCCAATGTCATCAAGCTCAGCTTACATTAAATTACTAAAAATTACACTTAACTATCACATATTAATCTCTCTCGATGGTAATCCGCCCCCCTGAGGCGTAACTGGAAAGTTCCGGTTCATACATACATTCCGCCTTGACGCTGGGCAAGGTAAATTCGCCGCAGCTTACCGCCCGTAAGGCGTAATAAAAATCATATTTGCCCCGTCGTTTCAAACTGACAAAAAGCACCAGCCGGTCGTCCCGGATGTCCATATAGCTTGGCGTCAGGGTCTTTTTAGCAAGCCAAGCCAGGCTGCCGCTATTGGCCAGACGGGGATTGTCAATTTCCAAGCCACCCGGCAACAGGTCGACGATAGCCAGATTTTCCAGGTGGTCCTGCTGCGGTTCAATGGTTATATGGGCGACAATCAGGCTGCCCTGGCAGAGCGCCGCCCGATTGACAGGATTACCGTACCGGTCCAGATACTCCCGGCTCACTCGTAACCCTTGACTGTACTCTTTAATTTGCCGGGAGGCGGCGACGCCGCTACTTTGTAAATGATAGTAACATTCGCCGGTTCCGGTGATTTTGACTTGAATGGTTCCTTTGCCCAACCGGGCGTCTTGGAGATGGAAAATCTTTTTATTATCAAAAGTAGCAATTTTGGTATGATTGGCCCACACTTCGCCGTGGTAATCCCCGACGCTTTTTTGTTTGTAAATTTTGCCCAATGCCATTAACGCAAAGGCATTCTCCTGGGTAGTGCCCCAATAACCCGGTTTGGCCGACCGGCTCAAGCGGCTGACCAGCTTATAGATGGTTGGATCGCGGGGGTTTAAGTCAGCTAACGCCCCCAGGATAATTGCATCTTCCCGGATCGGGGAATTTAAATTACCGCCGCTTTGGCGCGCCCCGTTAGCTACGGTAAAAGTGGCCGGCAATAATTTTCGGGCGGTATTACGGTCCCCGGCGTAGCAATAAGCGGCCGCCAGTTGGGCACGGGAGTAATCTGCCAATTTCGGCATTGCAAAGCTTTTGAGATAGGCCATCGTACTTAACTGCGCCTTGCCGGCCAGACTCAAAACGTAGAGCGCATAAACCCGGGTCTGCAAACGTTCCGCCGAATTGTCGCCGACTTTAACCAAGGTTTGCAGGTATTTCACCATTTGGTCATAACCCCGGTCGGAAACCGCGTAACCGGCTTTTCTGGCCTCAACCAGGAAATGGGAGGCATAGACCGAACACCATTCGTTGCTATCGGTTCCTCCGGGCCAATAGGCAAAACAACCTTCCCGTAGTTGCATCGCTTCCAGTTTGGCAATTCCTTCGTTCAAATAATAGTCGGCGTTGCCGCCTTTAAAAACCGCGCTTTGCGTGGCACGGGCCAATTCATCAAAGTATAACAAAGGAAACAGTTTGGACGTGGTCTGTTCCACGCAGCCGTGCGGGTAAGATAAGAGATATTGCAAACTACCGGCAAATTTCAAACTGGGGAAAGGCGCCAGCGTCAGTTGGTAACTGGCGGTCCCCGGCAACCAATGCGCCGCCGGAGTAATATTTAACGGGGTCTTGGCGGTGATCGACCCTGATTTCAGTTCATGGGTCAACGGCGTCGCCGGCCGGACCGGCAACTCTTCTTTCACTTCACAGGTTTGCCGGTTACCTTGGGCTCGCAAGGTAAATGCTCCTTTGCCGAGGGCGTTTTTAGCCTGCAAGTCAAAATAGACCAGTTTCTCCTCACGATTTTTCAAGGACAGGTTTTGTTGGTCCGCGGATATAAGGCTTACCGGGCCATTGGTGGCCATGGTTAATTGAAAATCGCCCGCTTTGCCGGTGCCGTTAAAGACCGCCACCGGGACGGTAAACTTGTCGCTAACCGCTACAAACCGGGGGAAGGTTGGAGAAATCACGATCGGATCCCGGACAACAATTTTTTTTTGGGCATAGCCGAAGTCCGTCCCGCCCGCGGCCACGGCCATCAATCTCAAAGTCCCGTTAAACTGGGGGACAGCCAATTTAATCCGGGCTTCCCCATTACGGTTCGCTTTCACCAGGCCCGACCAGAGCGCGACCGGCTTTACCCGGTTCACCGCGACCGGATTCAAGTTACGTTTGCGCACCCCATCGATAGCGGCGTCGCCCCCGGGGGCGCTTTTCGGTTTAATCGACTCCACTTCCGGCAGAATCATGCCGTACAGGTCATAACTATTAATATTCAGGCTCCGTTTGCCGTAAAAAAAATTCACCGGGTCGGGTGTTTGATAATTGGTTAACTGACAGATACCTTCGTCCACTGCGGCCAAGGTCAGATAAGTCGGCCCGGAAGCGCGGCCCAGTTTAACTTGGACTACAAGCGGCTGTTTCGGCCGGACTTCTTCCGCCGCCTTAATCGCAACCGTCAATTGATGCGCCGAACAATCCACCTGCAGGGGGACGGTACCGAAAGCGCGGGCCGGCGCCCGCTTTTCCAGTGATTTGATTGACCGGATCAATTGCAGCGTCACATAGACATTTGGCTTGTACTCCGCTTTAACCGGGATAGTCACTATTCCGGTATTCTCTTTGAACTCGACAATCTGATAAGAATAGACCTTTTCCCGTTCCACCGTTACTAACGCTTTGCCGGAAAAAGGAGCTTTCACTTGAATTTTAGCTTTTTCCCCGACTTGGTAGGTTTTCCTTTCCGGTTCCAGGCTGACTTTTTCCGGGGCGTCCATCGTCCAAGGACTGTATCCCCAACCGGAAGCGAAAAAGCTGGTCCCCGCCCGGGATCGGCCTTTGGCGTCCCTGAGGACAATTTGGTACTTTCCGTAATCTTTCGGGACATATTGATAGGTTTGCGCGCCTTTAGCTGCAGTGACTGTCCGGTGTTCCACCCGTTCCTTCTCTTCTTCGGAAACATATTCATAACGGCCGGATTTAGTCTTGCGATAAATCGAATTCCAGGTAATCCGGTAAACGTCAATGTGCAATTTCACTTGTTCAACCGGTTGGCCTTCTTTGTCCACCACCACATATTTGATGGGAAAGGGTTTGTTCATCTCGCAATATGCTTTGGAAGTTAAGGCCTTAACGCCGATATAACGCTCATAGGCATGGAGGTCAACCACCTTATAGCTGCCGACCGCCCGGCCGCCGTCTTCCAAAACGGTGGCATGGAACAGCGCCCGGACTTTGGCCGGCGGGTTTAATTCCCGCGGAAAATCATAGTTATAGACCGCCATCCCGGATTCGTCCAGTTTACTCTCACCTAGTTCCAGCTGTTTGATGGTGAACGCCTGGTCCGAATCGCCGAAAGTATACGTGTTAAAACCGGCCGCCGTAAACTTGGCCGGTTCCAACGTGACCTTCAGTTCCGAACGGCGGCCGGCGGCCGGAGGGCCAAAGAGGTTTAGGCCTTGCACTTTTATGGCCGCGGTTTCACCGGCCAAATAGGTGGACCGGTCCGTCTTTACGGTCACTTTAATCCTTTCCGGCATAAAATCTTCCACGCTGAAAGCGGTCGTACCAACCGCTTCCTCGGCTACCCGTAAAACAGCTTGATATTTGCCGGTCTGGGCATAATCCGGAAACTTGAGCGCAAATTCACAGACGCCCCGGTCCATAGTATTGCTTTTCAATTCTTGATAAATCCGTCCGTCCGGCTGGCGGATCTCCAATTTCACCGGAAACTCGGGAGGTAAAGCGGCATTCGGGCCGCGCAGCACGGCCACCAGATGCCCGGCGTCGCCCGGCCGGAAAATATCCCGGTCCATATAAAGAAATGCTTCATAACCGTCTACCAGATGCTGCCGGCCCCGGACATCAAAATCGGCGACTTCAATCAAACCTTTGTCAAATTGGACAAAAGCAAAATCTCCGCCGGTTTCGGCAAGAATCAAAAACGGTTCATAACCCTGACAGGCTTTTTTGATATCTTTAAAACAGGCTACGCCCTCTTTATCGGTGACAGCCGTGGCCAACACCTGATTGTTGCGGCTAATCAAACTGATTTTCGCCTCGGGTTTCGGTTCCATCCCTTCCAGCGAATTAACCCACACCACCAGTTCATCCCGGCCCATCTTGGCGACGATTCCGATATCGGTAACAATGACATACTTGGAATCTTGAATCCACCGTTTAGCGTCGCTATACACCACCACTTGAATAATACCCCGAAAATTGCCGGTTAAATATTCCTTCAGGTTAATCGGGGTGGTTACCAGTTCGTTATGGGGGGCGTCAATATTTAATACGGTCGATTCGGCAATCCGCCCCAATCGTTCGACATGGCCGGAATAGCAATATTCATTGTGATTGGTGTTATTTAAGTATGAAACAAGGTTGTTGGCATAGATTTGACTGATTTCCAGATTAACCTTTGCAATATTCACCGTCTCCAGGCCCAGATTCAAATGGCCTTTACTGGAAAGATACCGTCCCGGCGAATTAAACCGCAAGCTCGGTTCGAGATCGGTAAAAAAGACGGTTGCCGAATAATCGCGTTTTAACGGATAACCGTTTAACGCCGCCAGACCGGCAGTCAAACGCAGGTTGTAGCTAGCGCCGGACTTGAATCGATCGCTTTTAATCAGGATGTAATCGCCGTTGACTTCGGCTTTAAAAGGCACTTCCGGTTTTAAACGGATAAAGTTGGTCACCGCATTGGCAACGACTGATTCCGAACAATGGACGGAAATCCAACTTTTGGTAGATTCATTTTTAGATACCGCTTCAATCACCGTTAACGGTTTTTTAGCCCCCAACACCGTAGCGTACCGGTAGTCGGCGGCCAAACCGATTTTACCGCCGACGGGACGGAACCCTTTGGAAATTACTATTTCAATCTGTTGATCCTTCCCGGCCAGCTCTAAAGGTTCACTCTTCAGGATAAAACTGGCGCTCTGTCCGGCAGTTGACAAATTATACTTGACTTCCTGTCCGGTCTTGACTTGCCTGATTTCCAGCGCCTTTTGCAACTCCGCCGCATTCACCGGATAATTGAAAGTCAGGTTAACCTGTAAATTCAAGCCTTTCTTGTGCTCCGCCGGGTAAATAAAATTGGTGCTGATGCTTTCCACCTGAAACAGTTTGGTATTAAATTGAAGACTGCGTTTTCCGGAAAGAAAACGGTCGCGCGTTTTCACAATTCCCGACTTTAACTCGGCCCGGTATGCGGTGGAAGGTAGAAAGGGTCTTTCCGGAAGAAACTGCAATTCCCGCCGGGAAACCCAGCGAAACCGACCGGGGATCTCCGGAGTGAATTTGACCAACTGCTCGGTTACAGTCACTCCGATCGCCGTTTCCTCCACGGCGTCAGCGGTAAACGTGAAGGTTAAATTGGTTTTAGGGTTGAAATCCCGGTCCGGATTAAGCGCGACTAATTTGATCCCGCTATCTAAAAAAGTGGCTACTCCATAACCGACCAGCGCCAACAGTAACAAACTTATACCACCAATCAGCAGTGCTTTTTGATGGTTTTGCCGGCTCATGAGCTGTTGCAGCCGGTTTCCGAGCGCTGTTAACCGTTTTTTGACCTCCATCAAAGCTCCCCCCATTTCTAAAGTCGTTTCCACACTTAAAGAATATTATATAAATTCGTGAAAATATTTGGAATCCCTGCAAAAATAGGATAAATCAACTAAAAACAAACTAATCTTGATAATATTAGCCGTTTGGTTTGGGAATTATTGATATATTATTGAGGTCAATATACCGGAGCGCCATCTAAACAAAAACAAACGGAATGCCCGAACTCTTTGCCGGGCATTCCGTACTTATCCCCAATAAGTAAGTTTCATTTTTCAACCGCTTTCAACTGGCGAAAATTACGTTGTGAGCAACTGGCGAAATATTCAATGATTTGACTGCGGCGAATGATGCCGATAAACGTCCCTTCATCGTCAACTACCGGTACAAAATTTTGGGTAGCCGCCAATGAAAGCAAGTCTTCCATTTCGGCGTTAATGTGGACCGGATTGTGGTCGGAATGGCGCGGTACTTCACTTAAACGCACCCGTTCCGTCCCTTCAAAACTTAGATTGGGAGTGTTTTTCAACTTCCACAATAAATCGCCTTCCGTCAAGGTCCCGATATATTTACCGTTTTCATCCACGATTGGGACTGCCGTATAACGATGGTATTCCATTTTTTCCAACGCTTGCCGCATACTACATTTCAATTGTAAATAGGCCACTTCTTTTTTGGGTAAAAGAAAAAAGGCAATATTCATTTTTCATCCCCTTATGGTTATTCTTTTAAAAACCTGGTTACATTGATAAGTAACGTCTTGAACTCTAAAAGGTTTCCAATTTGAATTTTTTTCTAAAACCTTTATCTCAATTTTATTATCGGTAGCGCCACCTAATTCCTTTAATAAAATATTACGATCTTGCCCGATCAATGGTTCTAAGCTATAATATATTGAATGGAGGAATGGAGGATTTAGAATTGACAGACATCACCACGCAATTGAAAGCAGAAATCAACCAGCGCCGGACTTTCGCCATCATCTCGCATCCGGACGCCGGTAAAACCACCTTAACCGAAAAACTGTTGCTTTATGGCGGCGCCATTCATTTGGCCGGTTCCGTTAAAGCCCGTAAAGCTCAAAAACATGCGGTTTCCGACTGGATGGATATTGAAAAGCAGCGCGGGATCTCGGTAACCTCGAGTGTGCTGCAGTTTGAATACGAAGGTTATAAAATCAACATTCTCGATACCCCCGGTCACCAGGACTTCAGTGAGGACACCTACCGAACTTTGATGGCGGCGGATAGCGCCGTGATGTTGATCGATGGGTCCAAGGGCGTCGAAGCCCAAACCATTAAACTGTTCAAAGTCTGTAAACAACGGGGTATTCCGGTTTTTACATTTGTCAACAAACTGGACCGGCATGGCAAAAGCCCGTTTGAACTGATGGAAGAGATCGAAAAAGTGCTGGGAATTTTTTCTTATCCCATGAACTGGCCGATTGGCATTAATGGTTCCTACCAGGGCGTTTACCATCGGCAATTGGCCCAAATTGAACTGTTTGACGTTTCCGGGATGCACGGACAGTTGACGCTCCCTTCGGCCGTCGGTAGCGTCAATGACCCGGCGTTTGCGGAAATTATCGGCAAAGATTGTTATGAAGCGCTTTGTAATGATATTGAACTTTTAGATACCGCCGGTGAGAACTTTGATTACCGCCGCGTGCAGTCCGGGCAACTGACGCCCATGTTTTTTGGTAGTGCCATGACCAATTTCGGCGTCCGCCCTTTTTTAGAGGAATTTTTACGTCTGGCTCCACCCCCGGCCCCCCGCCTGACCCCCGATGGCGTGGTGGAACCGGCGAGCGAGGCTTTTTCCGCCTTTGTCTTTAAGATCCAGGCCAATATGAACCCGGCCCATCGGGACCGCTTGGCTTTCGCCCGCATCTGTTCCGGGAAATTTACCCGGGGAATGAGCGTCTGGCACATGCAGACCGGCAAACCGGTCAAACTGGCGCAACCGCAACAATTCATGGCCCAGGAACGGACGATCATTGAAGAAGCCTATCCCGGCGATATCATTGGACTGTTTGATCCGGGCATTTTTGGGATCGGCGACACTCTTTGCAGCGCAACGCATAAATTACGCTTTGAAGATTTTCCGGTCTTCCCGCCGGAGCAGTTCGCCCGCGTCCAGCCGCAAGATACCATGAGACGTAAACAATTTATCAAAGGCGTCACTGAGTTAACCCAGGAAGGCGCGGTCCAACTGTTTCGCCAGCCGGATAGCGGTTTTGAATCATTCATCATCGGAGTGGTCGGTTCCCTACAATTTGAAGTCTTCGACTACCGGCTCCGCACCGAATATGGTGTTGCAATCCGGTTACAACCGCTTTCGTTTATCATGGCCCGCTGGCTTTGGGGTAAAGGGCTCACTTCCCGTTCGCCGGTTAATCTCCAAGGAGACCTGTTACTGGAGGATAATTTCGGCCTTCCGGTGGCCTTGTTTCGCAGTGAATGGGCTTTTCGCGCCGTTACCGCGAAAAATCCCAACATCCAATTTTTGCCTGTCCCGCCGCGCGGGGTGGCGGCGGAATAATTGTAGACAATTAAAGCCGGTATCAACCGGCTTTTAACTTCTGAGCCTTATTTTGGTTCCGCTTAGGAGGGAAGCCGATGTTCCGCCAAAAAAGCGGCGCACTTGGTAACACAATCGGCACAGGATAATTTTTTTGCTGCTTTAATTTCACGGCATTGCAACGAACCCGCCTCTTCCCGGAATGAGTTTTCAAATGAGGCTAATTCAAACCATCCCGGCTGTTGTTCACCCAGATATTTCACGGCATAAAATGCGCCGCACAGTCCATCCGGCGCGTTTCCGCCTCCATAAGCCGCGAACTTCTCCAATTCCGCCGCCTCAACCCCGAATTCCGTTTGAAAGGTTTTCAAAATAGCTTGGGCGCAATTTAAGCGGGGCGCTCCGTTTTTGCCTAGAAAAGAATTTAAAGCTGCATTAATCGACATTGGGATTCTCCTTCGCTATTTTTTTAATTGCAAACCATCTTAACCAACTATGCGACCGGTCCGGAGCGCTATCTTGGCAATTTTGTAATAATCACCCCATTTTTTCAGTTTTCCGCCGTAATGCCTCCCGGACTGCCTTGGCGGCATTAACCTTACCATAACCGAACCAGTCGCAGCGACCGTTCTGATCGTACTGTCCCCGATTAGTCTTTAAAATTTGATCCAGGTTCGTATCGTTAATCTTATCGGCTGTCTGTTGCAAAAGCTCTTTCACTTCCAGGGCGGTCAAAGCAGGGTTGACCGATCGGACCAATGCGGCAATCCCGGCCACCAGCGGGGCGGCGCTGGAAGTGCCGCCGAAGTCGCCTGTAAAACTGCTTTCCCTGGTAAACCCGAGTCCGTAGCGTTCATTATCGATTGTCCAAATTCCCCGGCCCGGCACATATTCATTCAAGTTGAGCGGGTGGAAATTATTACTTGGGGCCGCTATGCTAATTTCCTCTCCCCAATTGCTATAAGCCGCATGCCGGTTTAAACTGGTTGAAGCCGCCGCCGCGATTACCCGGGGATGCGCCGCAAACCCGTTTAAAATCCGTCCGGTAGTTTTGCGCGCTTTTCCGGTGTTATAATCCAGCCACTCAAAACCCTTGGAAAAACCCCCGTGGTTGAGAGGCGCATCAAAATTACCCGCCGCAAATACCAAGACCACCCCCAGGCCATGGGGGCCTCCGGTAGTTGTCATTTCGTTAAAAAGTTCATTCAAAACCGAAGGCAACGGGTTATATACGGGCGGTGGTCCCCAACTGCAGGAGATGACATCGGCATGGCCGGCCGTATCCATGAAAATATCCACCAACAGGTCATCTGCGGCGCTTAACGAAAACCGTACCGGCATAAACGCGCAACCCGGCGCTACTCCCACCGAACCTTGCCCGTTGATTTCGGCTAAAGCCACTCCGGCGCAAGGCGTCCCGTGATAATCGCCATTTTCCGCTTCCGGAAAGGGATGAGCGTCACCATCAACATAATCTTTGGGAAAGACAATTTTGCCGTCCGCCTTAAAATCAGGATGTTCCAGATCAAAACCGTCATCAATGACTGCTAAGACCACTAGCCGTTCTCCCTGTGAGATATCCCAAGCTTCAGGAGCGTTGACCGAAGCGGTGGCGTCCAATTGCGGCCCCGACTCCGAATACAAATGCCATTGCCGTTTGAAATAAGGGTCAGGAGGTTGATACGCCGGACGAAACCGGTTGATTAAATTTGGTTCCGCCCAAGCCACAATGAATTCTTCCGCCAACTGATTGGCGACCACCAGGGGATTGGACCGTTCCGCCATATTGGACTTGCCGGAAAATTTGTGTTGCGCCGAATCCCGGGCCGACGCCGTTTGGCGGCCTCCGCTACAGCCGCTCGTGGCGGTTACCTGTAACAAAAAGGTTTGCGGTAATTTTTCGTAAGATTTGACTACTTTCAGTTTGTATTTTTCCAATAAGGTTTCAACGTGGCCATTAGTGCAGTCCGGGACAAACTTGACCATCACCTTATCAGTCAAATAATAAATCGTGCCCTCGACCCCTTTGGGACGGTAGACGTGATGGACAAGGATATTGCCCATTGTCAGCCGCAAAAAATTCATGGTTGCATCCCGTCCCGCCGGACTGGTGCGGACTTGATATAACTGATGCTGCACTTTTTTAACCCGTTCCACCCCGGGCAGGCGCCGGATTTTTTCTAAAATTTCTTCGGTAGCCGGAATAACTGTAAACTGATCTTCGACTTGCTCCACTGCAATTTTTTCACCCCCGCGCCACAGATAAGTTTCCAAGCGGTTATGTAAACCACCACTCATTAACACCACTCCTTTGAAGGGAGATCTACTATTGTTATTTTACCATAAATGACGTTATTTCAGAACCATTATTCTCCAATTTTAAAGTAACATTTTTAAATTATTCAAATACTTATGTATTCTGATTGAAAACCGGAGATGCTAAAGATAAAAAGGAAATTGTGATGCGTGGCGATGTGGGTAAAAACCCCGTAATCATTAAAGAAATGTTTGACGCCATCGCCGAACATTACGACCGGCTGAATACCCTGATGAGTTTCGGTCTCCACCATTGCTGGAGTAAATTTGCCGTATCCCAAACCGGGTTGCAACCCGGCGCGGTGGCCTTGGATGTCTGCTGCGGCACCGGCTCCCTGACCGGCCTCTTAATGCAAAAAACCCAACCCAACGGAAGAATCATTGGCTTGGATCTGGCGCCCAACATGTTAAAAATCGCCCGGCGCCGTTTGGATACCCTCCGCTCGAAAAGTTCTTTCCGGCTGATACAGGGTAATGCCAACACCCTCCCTTTTCCGGACGATGTCTTCGACTGCGCCGTCATTGGCTATGGTTTGCGTAATGTGCCCGAACCGCGCCGGGTATTGGCGGAAATGCGCCGAGTGGTTAAACCGGGTAAAAAAATAATCGCTCTGGAAATAGCCGAGCCTCAGCTTCCGTTCTTCAAAGAACTTTACCGGCTTTATTTGGCCACGATTATTCCACGATTGGGTAAATGGGTCGCCCATAATGAGTCGGCCTATCAATATCTTTATCAGTCAATCATCCAATTCAACCGGCAAAATGAACTGTCCCGATTGTTTGAAAATAACGGTATAATAGGTGTTAAAACCCACTTATTAACCTGCGGAATTGCCGCGGTGTCCGTAGGCGTCAAAAAGAACGGCAGTTGATGGTAAAATGGGAAAAGCCATTTTACCACCTACTACCTTGAAATTTATTTAAATTGCTGTAAGCTTTACCGAGTATGGTATTGCTAATATTTCCAACGGTTTGGGTTGGTCAATCCAATAACCTTGAACATAATCAACGCCAATTTCCTTTAACTTATGAAAAATGGCTTCACTCTCGACAAATTCGGCGACGGTCTTGATCTTCATTAAATGAGCGATTTGATTAATGGAATCAACTATGGCGCAATCAATTGGATTAATTAAAATATTACGGACAAAAGAGCCGTCGATTTTGACAAAATCCACCGGTAAATTTTTAAGATAGTTAAAAGTTGCCAAACCATTGCCAAAGTCGTCCAAAGCAAAACTGCACCCCCGCGTTTTTAAATGTTCCACAAAGGCAATTACCTGATTAAAGTTGGCAATCGCAATTGTTTCGGTAATTTCAAAACAAAGATGCGACGTGGGAATCTGATAATATTCAATCTGTTCGAGCAGAAATTCCAATGATGTTTCATCATTCAAGAAAGCGCCGGAGAGATTAATATTACAGATATAAGAGCCAATATGATTGTAATTCACCAATTTTTGCCGGTAAAAAGCAAAATAACTTTTGACTACCCAGCGGTCGATCGCCGCCATCAGTTTATACCGGGTAGCTGTGGGTAAGAAATTTTGCGGCAGAAAAAGTTGGTCCTTTTCATTCACAATCCGAATTAGCAATTCATAATGAAAACATGAGTCTTCCATTGTTAAAGGGATTAATGGTTGCTGGTGAAGTCGAAACAGATTATTAGCAAACGCCCGGTTAATATTCATAATCCACAACAATTCATTTTGTTTGGTTACATTCTCCTGGTGTTTGCCGTGATAATCATAATACCCGTTACCCCCTTTATCTTTGGCTAAATAACAAGCTTCGTCCGCATTGCATAAGATGCGATCCAAGCCGGGGCTGTCGACGTTAATGGAGACTATCCCAATACTAACGCCAATATTAAATTCGTAGTCTTGGTAGATGAATTGAAAATTATAAATCGAACTGCAAATATCACCGGCAATTTCATTAGCGCGGGTCAATGGGCAATTATGTAATAAAATGGCAAATTCGTCGCCGCCCATTCGGGCAAAAATATCCGTACAGCGAATTTTTCCTTGAATTAATGCGGTAACTTGTTTCAATAATTGGTCGCCTGCCAAATGTCCACAGGTATCATTAACCAGTTTGAAACGGTCTAAATCTAAATATAACAGACAATGCTCAATTTTTAAAACTTTCGTATCCATCAGGGCCAGGTTTAATTCTTCTTCAAGTTTAACCCGATTGATTAAACCGGTTAAGCCATCATGACTCGCTTGATAACTAATTTTTTTAGACATTTCCCGGGTTGCGGTCACATCGCGAAAAGCAATGACAATCCCGCCCACCCGGTTTTCCCGGTCATGGATGGGTGATGCGCTCCCTTCAATGGCATAACTCTGTCCGGTCCGGCTTACCAACAAAGCCTGATCGGAAAAATCGATAACCTGGTCCGCAACTATAACCGTTTTGATTAAATCGTAAAATTTTTTCAAAGTATCTTCCGCTACCACTTTAAACACGTGAGTTAATGGTAAACGCCATGCCGTTTCGGAATCCCAACCTGTAAGCTTGGTGGCAATTTGATTCAAATAAGTAATTTTCCCTTCGTTATCGGCAGTAATTACCGCATCGCCAATCGAATCCAGAGTGACTTGAACCCGTTCCTTCTCATTATACAAGACTTCTTCCATTTTTTTTCGTTCGATCGAATAACGAATTGACCGTTCCAAAATTACCGCATTAACTTCACCCTTAATCAGAAAATCAACCGCTCCGCTGTTCATCGCTTCGACATCGATGGCGTGATTTTTGATTCCGGTTAACAAAATTACCGGCATCCGGTATTTAACCTTGACAATCTCACGTAAAAGCTCCAAACCGCTATATTTTCCCAAACGCAGGTCCAAAAGGCAACTATCATAATTTTTTTCATTGATGATTTGCAAGGCTTTCTTATAGTTGTCAACCCAATCAATTTGATATCTAACTTCCGTGACTTCCAACAGTAAATCACGGATTATCAGATAATCGTCTTCATCATCATCAATAATTAAGATTCGCAATAAATCCGGGTTAGGCAACAGTATCGCCTCCATCGTTAATATAGATAGTATGAAATAAATCCCAACTAACATTACGAGTATATCGTCACTTAAATGACTTGTAAGATTTCCAAAAGATAAATTGCTATTATAGAGCGGATTTGCTGTTACTTTGGCCATAACATTTTACGTGACGCTTTACTAGATACTCTTATTGCGGTAATTCCACAATTTCAAACCAATATTTCGAAATGGTTTCCATTAAATCAACCATTTTATCAAAGTTGACCGGTTTGGTCACAAAGGAATTCACCCCCAGATCATAAGTTTGGAAGACGTCTTCTTCGGCTTTGGAGGTAGTAAAGACTACTACCGGAATACAGCGGTGTTTGGAATTTGATTTTATCTCTTTTAAAGCTTCCATCCCGTTTTTACGCGGCATATTCAAATCTAACAGAATTAAGCCGGGCAAAGGGCATTTTTGCAATTTCTGAAATCTGTGGCGACGATTCAGGTAATCGATTAGTTCTTGACCATCATTGACAAAATGTACAGGATTGATTATTCGGGACTCGCTAAAGGCGTCTTGGATCAGCAGACGGTCGTCAGGGTCGTCATCGGCAACTAAAATGATGATTGTATGCTTTTCTTTTTCCATTTTCACCAGCCTCCTTGAATTTTTTAATCGCATTGGTCAGGTTAAATCTTTTGTTTTTTGCGCCAAACAGGGGAAAATCCACACGAGGGACCGGCAATTTTTGAGTCGCCAAAGCGCTTTTGAGCTTCAGCCATTGCTAAGACGGGACGATTAAATCGTCCCGTCGTGGCTATCCTCCCGTACCCGAAAGAGAAAACTGATACTGTACAAACCAGCCACACCCACCAATGAATAGATTAACCGACTTAATAGCGTTGTTTGCCCCCCAAAAAGATTAGCCACCAAATCAAAACGGAACAGCCCAATCAAAAACCAATTCAAAGCGCCGACAATCATTAAAATCAAAGCCAACCGGTCCATATGATCCCACCTTTCAATATTTTTATGCTTACAGTATTGGTAAAATCATTTGACTTCATTCATCTTTCCCTTGATAATCTTCTTACAGCGCGCCTTTCTGTCATCTATTTATCCCTTCATTTTTTTTATATATTATCCAATTATCGACATTTTCCTTCATTTTTATTAAATATTTCCTATTTTTTATTTGGCAGGAAAAAACACCCTGGTAATTTTGACATTTTTTATTGCGACGGTTATCGGCGATTTGCGCTTATTGTCTCATTATTTAAAATTCATTAAAGTAAAGTATTGTATTTCAAACCTCAAAAGTTTATAATAATCGATATACTTCTGAATTCCTTAGGCCTGAATATTTACGACAAAACAATCCAAGGAGCGCCTTAATGTTTCCGAAGGAGATGGGTTTTCAAATGCCGCCGGAATGGGGAACCCATTCCCGGACGATCATGGCGTGGCCGGTCAAGGAAGCGCTGTGGCCGGAACCTTTTGCCGCTATCCTGCCGGCATATGCCGCGATCGTCAATACCATAGCCCGGTTTGAACCCGTAACTTTAGTGGTCAAGCCGGAACTGGCCGCCCAGGCCGCCGCCTTTTGCGGCTTCAATATTGAACTATTACCGCTGGACTATAACGATTCCTGGTTGCGTGATAGCGGCCCGACCATTATGCGGAACCGCCATGGCGAATTGCTGGGCCTTAACTGGATTTTTAACGCCTGGGGCGGTAAATTCCCCTACGAATTAGATAATCGGGTCGCCGCCCGGGTTTTAAACCATTTGCGCCTTCCCTGTCTGAACCTGCCGCTGGTCATGGAGGGGGGCTCTTTTCATGTCGACGGGGCCGGGACATTATTAACTACGGAAGAATGCCTGCTTGATCCTAACCGCAATCCAGCGCTGGATCGGGAAGCAATCGCAACCTGGCTGCGCCGTGGTTTGAATGTCAATAAAATCATCTGGCTCAAACACGGCTGGGATGGCGACGATACCGACGGCCATATTGACAATATCGCCTGTTTTGCCCGTCCGGGGGTCATTATCACCCAGGTCTGCCGTGATCCGGCCGATCCCAATTATGTCATTACCCGGGAAAACCTGGCTGTACTGCGGGCGGCGGCGGACGCCCAAGGCAATCCACTCACAATAATTGAGATCGAACAACCCCCGGTCGTTTTTTAGCAGGGGGCGCGCTTAACCATAA